>CAIRBD010000163.1 GCA_903876745.1 uncultured Gemmatimonadota bacterium | reverse complement strand
CAACTCGAGCACGATGCGGCCGGCGGTCCCCACCGTCATCAGCCAGTACGCCCACTCCGCGAGCACCGGCTTGTAGCGCGTGTCGTCCTTCGCCGGCCGCGGGAACATCCAGAGCGCCACGCCGCCGATCATCATCATCACGAAGCCCACGAGCACCGCGTGCGTGTGCGCGCTCAGCGCCCGCACTGGCAGCGGCGCACCGAACTCGCGCGCCGCCAGCATCCACAGGCCGAGCGCGAGCCCCGCGACGAGAAAGAGGATCGCCGTACGCAGAAAGCGGCGCGGAAGCGCTCCCACCGGCTACATCGGCTGCGGACGCAACGGCACGCTGCGCCCGCCCCGTCCGAGCACCGTCTGCATCGGGCTGGCGTTGATGGTGAGCCACACGTTGATCACGAAGCAGTACGCGGCCCCCGCCGACGCGAGCGCGCCCGCGATGAGGCATACCGTGGCACCCGTGATGCCCGGTACGCGCAGCGTGAATCCGGTCACGAGCAGCACCACCCCGGCCTGCGCGAGCCAATACTGCGCCTCGGCCATGCGGCGGTAGACGAGCGGCTGACCGAAAAAGCGGGGCACCACGTGCATCGACACGCCGTAGATGATCTGCACCACGAAACCGAGCAAGTTCAGGTGCAGGTGCGCCAGGCGGTACACGGCGAGCGGCGGGTACAGCGCCATCGCCAACCCGATGGTCACGCCGGCGGCAAGCCACGCCAGGCTCGACTTGATGAACGCGCGAACGAACCAGTCCACGGACTCCCCCTGATGAGACGGCTGAATGAGGGGGGATACTGAATAGTAACCCGAAGCCGGATGACCGGCGGGGGAAAAGGTGCTAGCTTTGGGCGGAAGCCGACCGACCGCGCTGGCCCAACGGAGGAGCCGTGACGCAGTACGACGACAAGAAGATCGCGAGTCTCGTCAAGAAGATGACCAAGCTGGCCCGTCCCAAGACGGAGTTCAACAAGACGTACGACAAGACGGCGCCCCAACGCGCCGGCGACGAAAACGCGATCGAGCGCGATAAGTTCTTCAAAGAGATGAAACGCCGGGAGTTCTGAAACGTCCGGTCAGGCACGGCCGTAGGGAGACCATCCAGCGCCGGAGGGTGCCATGTGGGCCGTGTTGCGAGTGTTTCTCTTTGAATGGGTCCTGGCGCGCCTCGGGCTGCGCTGGCTGATCGTGCTCCTCGTTGGCGTGCCGGCCGCGATCATCTTCTTCATCGGCATCCCCACGCTGATCGTGCTGGGCCTCGCCGCGCTCGTCCTCTGGCGCATGCTCAAGAAGCCCGTCCCCGCCGTGCCGTCGCCCTCGGCGGACTAACGCCGCAGTAGCACCCGCACGGAATCGAGCGACCCGTCCGTCTTTGCCGGCGTCACGCCGAGCAGCGCGGCAAGCACCGAATACACGTGGATGTTCTGGAACGGCGGCACGGTGAGCCCCTGCTTCAATCCCGGGCCGGCCGCCACGAACAGCGCGCCCATCGACGGCAGCAGGTTGTCGTATCCGTGGGCCCCGCCATGCGCCTCGCCCCCGGGCTTCTTTGCGCGCTCGCGCGTCGTGATGCTCCACCCTTCTTCGGCGATGGCGACGATGGGCGTGATGCGTGGACTTGAGTTGAAGTGCAGTCGCGCCGGCACGTCGCGTTTCCAGTACACGGCCAGATGTGGACTCGCGTCCTTCAACCGCGCGTACACATAGGCGTCACGCCCCGGCTTCGGCGCGATCGCGGCGACCGGCGTCCAATCGATCACCTCGAGACCGTCCATCGCCACGTAGTCGTCGAGGTAGACCGTACGCTCCGGTGCGATCGGTGCCATGCCGTGATCCGATACGACGACGACGTTCACCACGTCGGTGAGGTGCAGCCGTTCGATCCCGGCCACGAGCGCGCCCACGGCGCTGTCCACGCGCGCGATCGCCGTGTCGGTACGCGCGCCCATCGGGCCTACGGCGTGCGACGCGTCATCCACGTCATTGAAGTACAGCGTGACGAGCCGCGGCGCGCTGTCGGCGGGCATCGCCAGCCACGCCAGTGCGCCGCGCACGCGTTCGGCGCGCGATACCGACTGATCGTATTTCTTGTACCATGTGGGGCGCACGCCGGCGATCTCCGCCTCCGATCCCGGCCAGAAGTACTCCGCCGTGCGCACGTGCTGCTTCTCCGCCGTCACCCAGATCGGCTCGCCGCCGAACCAGCGGCCGTCACGCACCGCCGGATCGGCGCCGGTCGCAAAGCGCCCGATCGCCTGGTCGAGCATCGTGTTCGCCACGATGCCGTGGTGTTCGGGATACAGTCCCGTCACCAGCGTATAGTGGTTCGGAAACGTCTTGCTCGGGAACGACGGCACCAGCCGCTCGGCGTGCACGCCGCGCGCCGCGAGCGCGCGCAGGTTCACAGCGGCGGGGCGCTGCAGGTAGTCCCACCGGAACGCATCCAGCGACACGACCACCACCACCGGCGCGCGACGCGGGGCGGGAACGGACGGCGCTGAGGCTTGGCAGGCGAACGCGGCGAGCACGGAACACGCCGAGGCGAGCGCGCGCGCGGTCTTACGAAGGTGCATGCGGTTCGTCGAGAGTGAGCATCCGTCGCAGCACCTTGCCGATGAGCGATTTCGGGAGTTCGTGCCGGAAGATAATCCGCCCAGGCACTTTGTAGGGCGCGAGGTGCTCTTTGCAATACGCGCGCAATTCCTCCGCCGTCGCCTGCATCCCCTGTCGCAACACGACGAACGCGACCGCCATCTCTCCCTTCGCCGCGTCCGGAAAACCGCGCACCCCCACTTCCACCACTGCCGGGTGCTTCGCGAGGGCTTCCTCGAGTTCACGCGGCCACACCTGCATCCCGTTCGGTTTGATCAGGTCCTTCTTGCGGTCGACGATGGTGAGATAGCTGTCGGCATCCATCGTGCCCAGATCGCCGGTGTGCAGCCACGTCTCCCCCGCCGCGTCGGTCCGCAGCATCATCGCCGTCTCTTGCGGGTTGTTCAGATACCCCTTCATCACCTGCCGGCCGCGGATCAGGATCTCACCGAGCTCTCCCACCGGCATGTCGATGGTCGGATCGTCGGCGTCCACGATCTTCATCTGTACGTCGGGGAGCGGCAGCCCCACGCTCCCGATGCGTTGCGGACCGTTCAGCGGCGTGGCCGCCGCGGCGATCAACGATTCCGTGAGCGAATACCCCTCGATCAGTCGCGCCCCGGTTGTCTCCTCCCAGCGCCGCTTGGTCTCGGCCATCAGCGGCGCTGCGCCGCTCGCGCAGGCTTTCAACTGTGAAAAGTCCACCTCGCGGTTCTGTACTTCGGGGCGGGCGAGCAGCGCGTTGTACAGTGTCGGCACGCCAACGAACGCGGCGGGCTTCACCTGCTTGAACGTCTTCACAAGATCCGCGAGGTCGCGCGGATTCGGCACCAACGCCAGGGGGTTGTGCCCGATGATCGTCGTGCTCTGCACCGCGCACGCGGCGTAGGAGTGGAACAGGGGCAAGGGGCACAGGAACACGGCGTCCCATGGCGGCAGCGCCGACGCGATCCATGACCGCAGTTGCAGCCCGCTGATGACGAGCGCGTGATGGTCGCCGATCACGCACTTGGGCGTGCCGGTGGTACCGCCACTCAGCAGCAGGAGTGCCGTATCGGTGGGCACGGGACGCGCCGAGGGCGGACGCTCGCCGTCGTGCCGCGCGATCAGTGCGTCCATGGAGAGATCGCCGTCCGTGCGCGTCACGCGATGTCCGAGCTTCCGTTCCATGAACAGCGTGAAGGCCATCTTCAGCAGCGGCGGAAAGTACTCCTTGATGGCGGTCGTGATCACGCGCCGCACGGGGGTCCGCGCCTGCACGTGCTTCACCCCCTCGTAGAAGGGCGTCAGTACCAGCAGCACGCTCGCGCCCACGGTGTTCAGCGGTCCCACGAGTTCTTCTTCCGAATAGATCGGATTGAGCGGCGCCAACGACGCGCCGAGTTTCCATGCCGCGAACTCGGCCACGATGAACTGTGGGCAGTTGGGAAGCATCACGCCCACCGTGTCGCCACGTTTCACGCCGAGCGCGGCCAGCGCCACGGCAAACGCATCGCTCGCCCGGTCCAGCTCGGCGTGCGAGACGGCCCGGCCCTTGAACAGGAGCGCCGGCGCATCCGGCCGTTCGCGCACGCCGTCATCGAAATAGTCGAGCAGCGTCCGCTCGGGATACGGCTCGAGCGAGTGCGGCACGCCTGGGTCGTAGTGCGCCAGCCAGGGATACTCGGTCATCGATGCAATTCGGAGGGCGGGACGATAGTTTCTTCAGGGCTGGGGCGCTCTCGTCGGCGCCCTGTTTTTCACCCAGAGGCCCGAATATGCACCGTCGCACGCGCCGCGCCACCCCTGTGGCGATTCTCGTCGCCTTCCTTGCGCCCGCGCTCCTCGGCGCGCAGATCACGGCCGTCCAACCCGATCATCCCGCGGTGAAACGCGCCCTCGACGGCATCAAGGCGCAGAACGCGTGGATGCTCACGCAGCAGGTGCAGCTCTGCGAGATCCCCGCGCCGCCATTCAAGGAACGCGCGCGAGGAGAGGAATTCCGCAAGCGCATCGCGGCGCTCGGTTACCCGCAGGCCCGCATCGATTCCGTCGGCAACGTCGTCACCGAGATCGCGGGCGCCGGCGGCGGCCCCACGGTGATGCTCGCCGGCCACCTCGACACGGTCTTTCCAGAGGGCACCGTCGTGACGGTGAAGCGCGAAGGCGACAAGTTCACCGCCCCAGGCATCGGTGACGACTGCCGCGGCCTCGCCGTCGTGCTCTCGGTCGCCAAGGCCATGAAGGAAGGCGCCGTTCGCACCAATGGCAAAGTGATCCTCGTCGCCAACGTCGGCGAGGAAGGCCCCGGCAACCTCCGCGGCGTGCGCTACCTGTTCAACTCGTCGTACAGGGGCAAGATCGACTACTTCATGTCGGTCGACGGCCTAGGCCTGCATGTCACCAGCCGCGCCGTGGGGAGCAAGCGCTACAGCGTGCAGTTCACCGGCCCGGGC
Source organism: uncultured Gemmatimonadota bacterium (assembly GCA_903876745.1). Classification (GTDB taxonomy): domain Bacteria; phylum Gemmatimonadota; class Gemmatimonadetes; order Gemmatimonadales; family Gemmatimonadaceae; genus Fen-1231. The sequence goes on along the minus strand of CAIRBD010000163.1, from coordinate 17,884 downwards.
GGCCACAGTTACGGCGCCTTCGGCATGCCGAGCGCCATCCACGCCATGGGACGCGCCATCGCCAACATTGGCGATCTGCAGGTGCCCGCCGGCGCCAAGACCACCTACAACGTCGGCATCGTGAAGGGCGGCACGTCGGTCAACACGATCTCCCCCGACGGCACGATGGACGTCGACATGCGCTCCGAGAACGTCGACAACCTCGAGAAGATGGACGCCCTCATCAAGGACGCCATCGCCCGCGGACTCGCCGCCGAGAACGCCCGCTGGCCCAAGTCGCCCGCGAAGATCGCCGTGCACTACGACACCATCGGCATCCGTCCGGTGGGCAAGGTGGCGCAGACCGACAGCACGCCCATGGTACGTGTCGCCGGCGACCTCGTGAAGGCCCTCGGCGAGCCGGTGCTCCCCTCCGGCGCTGGCAGCACCGACGCCAACATCCCGATGAGCCTCGGCATCCCGGCCATCACCATCGGCGGCGGCGCCCGCGGCGGCGATGCGCACGCCATCACTGAGTGGTTCGAAGACACGCCCAATGGGTATAAAGGACCGCAATGGGCGCTGCTGCTCGTCGCCTCGCTCGCCGGCATCGGCCGCACCGTCACGCCATAATGGAGTCCCATTTCGTGCGCCTCATCCGACTCATCGCCCTCGCCGCTGTCACCGCCGCCCCACTCGCCGCGCAGGCGCCGGCCGCGCCGCCAAAGTTCGACAAGACCGGCGTTGCCGACACCTCGATCTTTGCGCCGATGCTGTTCGGCACGCCGAGCGGCACGCGCACGGCGAGCGGCGCCCCAGGCGCACGTTACTGGCAGAATCGGGCCGACTACGACATCAAGACCACGCTCGACACCACCACGAAGAGCGTGTCCGCCGACGAGACGCTGCGCTATACCAACAACTCGCCCGACACCCTCACCTTCGTCTGGCTCCAGACCGAGCAGAACGCATTCCGGGCGAACTCGCTGAACGGCTACATCTTCCCCGAGAACTCGCGCTTCGGCGCGCGCGGTTTTCAGGGCGGCTACACGTTCTCCCGTATCGAGCAGGTGATGCCGGCGGCCGGCGGCGCCAAACCGGCCCGCAAGGCGCTCGTCACGCGCGAGAACGAGACGATGACCAAGGTGAACCTCGCCGAGCCGCTCGCGCCGGGACGCACCGCCGTCATCGAGATGGCGTACAAGTTCCCCGTGCCCGAGCACGGTGCCGACCGAATGGGGCGCGACGGCTCACTGTATGAGATCGCGCAGTGGTACCCGCGCGTCGCCGTGTACGACGAGATCCGCGGCTGGAACATCGAGCCGTACCTCGGACAGGGCGAGTTCTACCTCGAGTACGGCGATTTCTCACTCGCCATCACCGTGCCGGCGGGCTACATCGTCGCCTCCACCGGCGCGCTCGAGAATGCGAAGGAAGTGCTCCCGCCGCCGATGGTCGCGCGCCTCGCCGAGGCCGCGAAGAGCGACAAGGTGGTGCGCATCATCACCGCCGAGGAACTCGCAAGCGGCGCCGCGCGCCCCAAGCACGACGGCACCATCACCTGGAAGTTCAAGGCGAAGAACGTGCGCGACGCCGTATGGGCCGCGGCGCCGGACTATCAATGGGACGCCAGCAGCTACAAAGGCGCCTACGCGTTCGCCTACTACCGTCCCAACGCCGCGAAGCTCTGGCAGGACGCGGCCGACATGTCCCGCATGAGCATCCAGGAATACTCGGAGCGCTGGTTCCCGTACCCGTGGCCGCACATCAGCGCCATCGAAGGCCCCATCAGCGGCATGGAATACCCGATGATCGCGATGGAAGACCAGAGCCGCACCGCGCAGGAGCTGTACAACGTGGTCACGCACGAGATCGGGCACATGTGGTTCCCGATGATCGTCGGCTCCAATGAGCGCGTGTACATGTGGCAGGACGAAGGCTTCAACACCTTCATCAATACCTTCAGCGAGGCCCGCCGCTTTCCCGCCGAAGGCGACCAGATGCGTCGCGCGCTCGGCGAGCGCAGCATGATCGAAGGACTGATGCGGGCCAACCGCGATGAACCCATCAACGTCGGCCCGGATCGCATCAACCCCATGTTCCTCGGCTTTCAGGCGTATGTGAAGCCCAGCGTCGGGCTGCAGTTGCTCCGCCAGGAGATCCTCGGCCCCGAGGCGTTCGACGACGCGTTCCGCACGTACACGGCGCGCTGGGCGTTCAAGCATCCCACCCCGGCTGACTTCTTCCGCACGATGGAAGACGCGAGCGGCCGCCGGCTCGACTGGTTCTGGCGCGAGTGGTTCATCGAGAACCCGCACTTCGACCAGGCCTTCGACGACGTCCGCGTGAACACCAGGGGCGACACGACCACGGTGGATGTCGCGTACGCCAACCGCGCGCGCGGCGTGCTCCCCATCCGGGCGCGTTTCACCCTGAGCGACGGCACCACGCAGGACTTCAACTACCCCGCCGAGGTGTGGAGCACGAACACCGTGCAGTACCGCCGGCAGTACAAGTTCGCGGGCAAAAAGCCGGTGAAGATCGAACTCGACCCTGAACACCGACTGGTGGATACGGATCGCAGCAATAATGTTTGGAATGCGCCGCCGACCATCGTTCCCTGAACCGGCGCTGGAGAGAGATGATGCTGAACCGACGTGAGTTCATGAAGCTGTCGCTTGGCACCGGCGCGCTCGTCGCGGCCGTGCCGGCCATGGCCGGTGCTATGGCCACCAGCGGAGTGGCGCCGATCAAGATCTCGGTGTACAAGAGCCCCTCCTGCGGTTGCTGTGGTGAGTGGGTTAAACACATGCAGGCCAATGGGTTCGACGTGCAAGTCATCCCGATGGAAGACGTCTCGTCGGTTGCCCGGGCCTCTGGTGTTCCGAATAAGCTCGGGAGCTGCCACACCGCGCTCGTGGGAGCCTATGTGATCGAGGGTCATGTCCCCGCCGACCTCGTCAAGAAGATCCTCAACGAGAAGCCGAAGATCCTCGGGCTGTCCGTGCCGGGCATGGTGGACGGCCCGCCCGGGATGAACGAGAACCTCAAGAAGCCGTACGATGTGATCGCGTTCGACCGCGCCGGAAAGACCAGCGTGTACGCGCACCGCTGAGCTGAACCGGCGCATCTTCACGTGGGCGACGCAGGAAGTGTCGCCCGCACCATGATCGGGAGCAGGGATGCCATTGGGATTGGGGCAGGCGGTTCGCGATGTACGGTCCGGGTCCGGCGATATGAGCCTGGAGCAGCGGCTCTATCGCGCGATCAGCCTTGCCGCTGCGGTGCTCGCCTTCATCATCGTCACCCCGCTCAACATCGTCGAAGGGCTGCCGTGGCAGCTCGACCTCGTCGTGATCGGGTTCGGTGCGCTGGCGCTCCAGATGTTCCGGCTCGCCGAGCACGGACGCATGTTCACCAAGTCCTTCCTGCTCGGCATCGTGCTGATGCTGAACGCCTCGTGGTTCCTCGACGGCGGCATCGAAGGCAGCATCAGCTATTTCTTCTTTGCGGCCGTCGTGTACACCGGGATCTTCTTCCGCGGCACGCAGCGCTGGCTGTTTCTGGTGTTGTTCGTGCTCGACGGCCTCGGCCTGCTGCTCGCCGACTACCTGCACCCGGAATGGATCGTTCGGTTCAAAACGCCGTTCGATCGCATGCTCGACCTGAGCACCGGACTCGTCGTGAGCGCAGTCTCGCTCACGATCATGATCTGGGTGCTCCGCGCCGGTTTCGACGGTGAGCGCAAGCGGCAGCTGGAGCTCAACCGCGACCTCGCGGACGCGCTCGACGAGAACCGCCAGCGAGCCAAAGAACTCGAGGAATCGCTCGCCGAGGTGAAGACGCTGCGCGGCCTGCTCCCCATCTGCAGCAGCTGCAAGTCGGTGCGCGACGATGAGGGGCTCTGGACCCAGATCGAGCGCTACGTGAGCGCCAATACCGACGCCTCGTTCACGCACAGTCTCTGCCCCAACTGCATGCGGCGGCTCTTCCCGCAGGACGCCGAGGCGGTGCTGCACGCGATCGGCGCGCCGAAACCGCGTGACGTGAACCCGGACAAGGTTTGATCCCTTTGCGGCCTGCTCCCATCTCCGCTCCGCCGACGCCGGCCGAGATGCTCCTCCGGCTGCAGCGCGTGAGAGAGTTGATGGAGGCCCGCGGGCTCGACTGCTGCGTCGCGGCGTCTCCCGACAACGTCTTCTACCTCACCAACTTCGCCAATTTCATCCACGAGCGGCCGTTCATCCTCGTGGTCACGAAGATCGGCGCGCCGCAGTTCGTGGTGCCGCGGCTCGAGATCCCGCACGTGCGCGCGCGCGCTGTGGGCGACCTCGAGCTCGTGGAGTACCCGGAGTTTCCCGCGCCGGCCGGTTCTACATGGGCCGACGCACTCCGCGCACTCATCCCGCGCGGCGCTCGCACGGGCGTGGAGTCCACTTGCCCGCTGATGGTGCACGACGTCATTCCCGGCACGCGCGTACCGAACGACGTGATCGACGACGCGCGCATGATCAAGACGGCCTACGAAGCCGGCCGCATCGCCTACGCCTGCGGCCTCTGCACGGACGCGATGCGCGCCCTGTTCGCCGGTGCCAAACCGGGCCGCTCGCTCATGCAGACGGCCCCCGAGCTCACGGGGATGACGCTGATGCGCGTGTTGCGCGACAACCCGGTCACGAACATGCTCGCCACGAAGCTGCAGGCGGTGTTCCAGCCGCCGAGCGTGTCACACGACCCGCACAACTTCACGAATGTCGCGATGGCGATGACCGAGGGCGGACCCCACGTCGGCATCATGAACTTCGTCGTGAACGGCTACGACTCGGAGATCGAGCGGTCCTTCTTCCTGGGCAAGGTGCCCGAGGCGGCAAAGCGTCCGTTCGAGGTGATGATGACGGCGCGCCGTCTCGCCTTCGAACTCACCGTCCCCGGCGCCGTGATGGGCGAGGTGGACCGTCGCGTGAACGACGTCTTCCGGTCGGCAGGCTACGGCGAATACCTGCTGCACCGCACCGGCCACGGCATCGGCGTCACGGGGCACGAAGGTCCATTCCTCGCCGAGGGCGACGACCGCGTGATCGAGCCGGGCATGGTGTTCACCATCGAACCCGGCGTGTACATCCCCGGGGTCGGTGGGTTCCGGCATTCCGATACGCTCATCACCACGGAGCGCGGGAACGTGTCGCTCACCGAAGGACCGGACTCACTCGAGGCGGTGACGCTGCCAGTGAGCTGACCGCGCACGACGGGCGCGGTGGCGTCCGTCGTCAGCCGGTGCGCCGCAGCTGGTCGAGGTGGTTCACGTACCACGCGTACGTCGACGCGATCCCCGCCTCGAGCCCGATGCGCGGCGTCCATCCGTAGTTCGTCATGCGCGTCACGTCGAGCACGCGCCGCGGCGTGCCGTCGGGCTTGCTCGCGTCCCACGCGATGTCGCCGCTGAACCCGACGATCTCGCGCACGGTCGCCGCGAGTTCCCGGATCGACACATCTTCGCCGCAGCCGATGTTCACGAGATCGTTCCCCGTGTGATGCTCCATCACCACGAGGCACGCCGCCGCCATGTCGTCCACGTGCAGGAACTCGCGGCGCGGCGCGCCGGTGCCCCACAGCGTGACCGTGTCGTCGCCGCGTTCCTTCGCCTCGTGAAAACGCCGGATGAGCGCCGGCAGCACGTGGCTGTTCTGCAGGTCGAAGTTGTCGCCCGGGCCGTAGAGGTTCGTCGGCATCACCGAGACGTATGAGGTGCCGTACTGCCGGTTGTACGCGCGGCACATCTCGATGCCGGCGATCTTCGCCACCGCATACGGCGCGTTCGTGGGCTCGAGCGCGCCGGCGAGCAGTTGGTCCTCGTGGATCGGCACCGGCGCGAACTTCGGATACGCGCACACGCTCCCCAGAAAGAGCAGCCGCTGCACGCCGTGCTGATACGCCGCCTCGATCACGTTGCACTGGATCGCGAGGTTCGACCGGATGAAGTCGGCGGGATACGTGTTGTTCGCGAAGATCCCACCCACGCGCGCCGCGGCCAGGATCACCGCCTCGGGATGTTCGGCCCCGAAGAACGCCTGCACCGCCCCCTGATCCTCGAGGTCGAGCTCCGACCGGCTGGGACGCAGTAGCGTGGCGCCGCGCAGCGCATCACTCCGTGAGAACGCGGACCCGACGAGCCCGCGTGAACCGGCAAGGAAGATCCGTCCGTCGAGAGGCATGCCGAAAATGTATCACGGACACACCCGGTTCCGTTGCGCCCTGCCTCACGGAATCCTAAGCTTCGTTGTGACCGACCCCGCCGCACGCGCCGCCACCCCGGCGGTTCCGACCCTCGCGCGCCCATCGCGCGCGATCGCGTTCGGCGCGACCGCGCTCCTCGTACTGAGCGCACGGTTCGCCTGGGGGACACCCGCGCAGGCCGAGTGGTTCCAGGCGAACCTCGGGTACTACATGGTGTTCCTGCTCGGAGCGTTCGCCGCGTACTTCTTCGTGCGGGCTGCGCGCGCGCGCGGATGGTTCACGCGCGCGACGTGGCGCGAGCACACCTCGGCGCTCCTTCTCATCGCCGCCGGGTCGGTGTTCCTCCACGCGTTCGAGCCCCACCTGCTCCGCGTGTACTTCGACGAACCCACCCACGCACTCGTCGCGATGGGGATGCATCTCGACAAGAGTGCCATGGGCGCCACCGTCAGCAATTATGTGGGCGATGCGTTCGTCACCGGCGACCCGTACGCGGTCACGCGTCCGTACTTCTTTCCGCTGCTCGTGAGCGTGCTGCACGACCTCACGGGCTACCGTGTGCAGAATGTGTTCGTGCTGAACGCGCTGCTCACGCCGCTCGTCCTGCTCGGCGCGTACCTCGTCGCCTTCGCCGCCGGTGGACGGCTCGCCGGCTGGGTGGCCGCGGCGCTGCTCGTCAGCTTCCCGCTGCTCGCCCAGAATGTGACGAGCGGCGGCTACGACGCGCTCAACATGGCGCTCGTCGCGGCTCTCATACTGGCGACACTCGCCTACTGGCGGAGTGATGGCGCCGCGCGCGCGGCGACGATGGATCTGTGTGTCGCCGTGGCGCTGCTGCTCGCCTGCACGCGCGCCGAATCCATCCTCTATCTGGTTCCCCTCGGCGCGGTGACGCTCGCACGTTGGTGGCGCGAGCAGCGGGTGGAACTCACGTGGTTCGCGGCGCTCTCGCCGCTGTTCCTTGCGCCGGCGTTCATGACGAACCTGCACATGGTGCGCAACGACGTGGCGATGCAGGCCGACCTGCGCGCCGGCGGGCAGGGATACTTCGGGCTGACGAACCTGCCGCCGCATCTCGCCGATGCCGTGCGGTATTTCTTTCGCTTCGACCTCGATGCCACGAACAGCGTGATCCTCTCCACCATCGGGTGCGTGGGTTTCGTTTGGCTCGTGGCACGGGCAATGGGCATCGGCCGCGCGCGTCGCATCGCGGTCGGTGGCGCGACCGGAGACGCGGTCAGTGCCGCCGGCGGCACGGCGCAGGACGGTGCGCCGCAGGTGATCGTCGCGCTGTTCGCACTCTCGGTGTTCGCGGTCTATCTGGTCATGCTCGCGCAGTTCTGGAGCAGCCCGCTCGACCCGCTCGCGGCACGTTTCTGCCTTTCGCTCTCACTGATGCTGGCTGTGGCCGGAGGCTGGGCCGTAGCGCGGATACCCTGGCTCGTGGCGCACCCGCGCGTCGTCGGAGCCGCACTGGGCGTGTGGACGGCGATGGCCGCCGAGCCGGCGATGGCGCGCGCCACCGCGACCCACGCGATGCTCCCCGCCCGCGCCGACCGCTACTTTATGGAATACGCGAGCGCGCGCGACCACCGCACGACGATGTACGCCATGCAGGGCAACGCATCGTTCATCGCGAACGGTTTCGCCTCCACGCTCATCCATCGGGTGCGGATGCTTCCCGCACCGCACGTTCGCGCGCTCAAGGCCGGGCTCTATCGCGACATCTTCGTGCTTCAGACGCTGCAGCGCGCCGACGGTGATCAGTGGCGCGCGCCGGAGGCGCAGCGGTTCCCGCCCACCGTGGTGCTCGAGACGGTCACGGAGCGCGAGATCGCGCCCTCTGTGCTCGCGCGTGTCTCGCGGCTCGTGGGATATCGCAAGCCCGACGGCACGCTTGTGACCGCCGCCAGCGATGATCCGGCCGTGAACATCCGCACCGCCTTCGCGAACGACGACGACGCGCGTCGCTATCGCCTCTCGCTCTATCCATGAGTACCGACAGCCACGCACCCGTCGTGACCGAGCGACGCCGCCTCTTCACCGACGCGCACCGCGCGCACTGGGATCGTGTCGCGCGCGACGCGCCGAACGGGTTCGCCGGCGGACGCGGCTACCAGCGCGAACTGCAGCGTGTCATTCGCAATGTCGTCCTTCCCGGGCAGCGCGTGCTCGAACTCGGCTGCGGCGCGGGCGACCTGCTCGCCGCGCTCGCGCCGAGCGCCGGTGTCGGCGTCGATTTCTCTCCCGAGATGACCGCGCGTGCCGCCGCACGGCATCCGGCGTTGCGATTCGTCACCGCCGATGTGCTCGACGCTGAGGTGGACGGCACGTTCGACGTGATCGTGCTGTCGGATCTGCTCAACGAGATATGGGACGCACAGAGTCTCTTCAAGCGGATGGCACGCTGGTGCACACCCGACACACGCATCGTCATCAGTCTGCACAGCCAGCTCTGGAAGCCGGCACTCGATGTCGTGCGCGCGCTCGGTCTCGCCGCGCCGATGCTCGAACAGAATTGGTTCACCCCCACCGACGTCACGATGCTGCTGGCGCTGGAGGGGTTCGAGACGGTGCGGCGAAACCGTGAGATCCTCTGTCCCGCGCCCATTCCGCTGGTGCAACCACTGGCGAACCGTTGGCTCGCGAAGCTGCCGCTGTTCGGTGCATTCTCTCTGGTGAATGTGTTCGTGGCGCGCCGCGTCACGCCGCGCTCGGAAGCGCCCGCCGTGCCCCCTCGGGTGTCCGTCGTCGTCCCTGCTAGCAACGAGGCGGGCAACATCCCCGCGCTCGTCGAGCGTATCCCGGAGATGGGCGCCGGCACGGAGATCGTGTTCGTCGAGGGCGGCTCCACCGACGACACGTGGGCCGCCATCCATCGTGAGGTCGCGGCGCGCCCTGATCGCGAGTTCAGGGTGCTGCAGCAGACGGGGCGGGGGAAAGGTGACGCCGTCCGCGCCGGATTCCGCGAGGCGACCGGCAACTTGTTCATGATCCTCGACGCCGACATCTCCGTCGCCCCCGAGGACCTGCGCCTGTTCTATGACGCCATCATGTCGGGGCGCGGCGAGATGATCAACGGCGTGCGTCTCGTCTACCCGATGGACGGCAAGGCGATGCAGTTCGCCAATCTCGTCGCCAACAAAGCGTTCGGTCTCATCTTCACCTGGCTGCTCGGCCAGCCCGTGAAAGAGACGCTCTGTGGAACGAAGGTGCTCTGGCGGCGGCACTATGAGCAGATCGCCGCGCGTCGCGCACATTTCGGCGAACTCGATCCGTTCGGCGACTTCGACCTCCTGTTCGGCGCGGCGCGGCTCAGTCTTCGCATCGTGGACGTCCCCGTCCGATACCAGGAGCGGGTGTACGGCAGCACCAACATCCAGCGGTGGCGCCACGGCGTGCTGCTGCTGCGCATGGTGCTTCTCGCGGCCCGACGGCTGCGTTTCGTGTGAAGCGACTCATTGCGCTGCTTCGTCATCCGCTCACCAAGGATCTTGGCATCGACGATGCGCGCACCACGCTGCTGCGTCAGCAGATCGTGCGCGAGAAACGATTCCTCGCGCAACTCTATCGCGAGTGGAACGCCACGCTCGGCGCCGCCATTCCTGCGGGACCCGGTCGCGTGCTCGAGCTCGGCAGTGGCGGTGACGTCCTGCGTGAGTTCATCCCGGACCTGGTGACGTCGAACATCCTCGCCCTCCCGCAGCTCGATCTCCAAACGCTCGGCGAGTCACTCCCGTTCGCCGACGAGAGCCTGAAGGCGATCGTGATGACGAACGTCTTCCATCACATCTCCGACGTGCGCGCCATGCTGCACGAGGCGGCGCGTGTGACACGCCCCGGCGGGCGGATGGCGATGATCGAACCGTGGAACACCGCGTGGAGCCGGGTCGTGTACCGGCACCTGCACCACGAGCCGTTTGAGCCTGCGACGCTTGACTGGGCGCTGCCGGCCGGCGGGGGTCCGCTCAGTAGTGCGAACGGCGCGTTGCCGTGGATCGTGTTCGCGCGCGATCGGGCGCGGTTCGCCGAGGAGTTTCCGGAGTGGACGATCTCCTCGATCACGCCGTTCATGCCACTCGCGTACGTGCTGTCGGGCGGGGTGGCTTCGCGCGTGGGGGCTCCGGGCGGAGCCTACGGGTTCGTGCGGCGGATGGAGCAGCGCCTACCGCAGGGGTTGTGCGCGATGTTTGCCACGATAGTTCTGGATCGCAACGCGTGCAGGACCTGATCCGCATTCACCGACAACACAAACGCCGTGCAACCCCAAGGGCCGCACGGCGTTCCAGTACTGGGGCGGGTGGACTCGAACCACCAACCACCGCATTAACAGTGCGGCGCTCTGCCAATTGAGCTACACCCCATCAACAGCACTTCTACCTGAAAAGTATCGGCATCTCACCCGGACTCAAAATGGCGGGGGCTTCCTTTCCTGCGTGGCGCCTCCCATCCCGCTGCACTACGTTCCGCCAACACCCCTCTCGACGGACTCCGCATGCGCCCCGCTCCTTTCCTCGCCGCCGCCACGATCGCCCTGCTTGCCTGCGGCAACGGTGAACGCAGCCTGCGCGCCGGCGAAGCCACCTCCGCCGACGTCATCGCCGGCACGGTCGCCGCGTTCGAACATTTCGAGAGCGCCGGCGGGCACTTCGCCCTCGAGCTCCCCGCCGAGTGGCGCGGCAACTTCACCGTCGATGAACAGCCCGACAGTCTCTACGGCGCGCACTACACGGTCAAGTTCTCGTATCGCCCCGCACCGGGCTCCAAGGAACTGCCGAAGACGCTCATCGTCATCCGCGTCTTTTCCACGGCCGCCTGGGAGAAGGTCACCACGCGCCCCGGCACACCCCCTGCCGCGAAGATCGGCGCCAAAGGCGACGTCATCTACACGGCGTCCTTCCCCGCCGGCAACCCGTACCCGAAGGGCTCCCCGGATGCCGCACTGTTCGACAAGATGGTGCTCGGCGTGATCCAGGACCCCGCCGGCGTGCGTCTCACCCCGCGCTGAGCGCCTTCCGCCGCGCCGTCGTCTCCTTCTCGAGACGTCCGCACATCAGGTCGCACATCTTCAGCACGTCGCGGTCGGCCAGCGTGTAGTACGTGAACAACCCTTCCTTGCGCCGTGCCACCACCCCGGCCGCATGCAGCTGTTGCAGGTGCTTGGAAAGGTTCGCCTGGCCGAGCCCGGTGGCGGTGACAAGGTCGCTCACCGTGCGCTCGCCACTCTTCAGCTCGTAGAGCACCTGCAGCCGCGCCGGCTCGGCGAACGCCTTGAAACGTTCGGCGATCACCGCGAGGAGCTCGGGCGTCATCTTCATCATCGCCATCCACTCCCGTCCGGCAAAAGGTTGATTTACTGCATCGGAATATAGTGATGCAGACGCCCGGCGGCCACGTGCCCTCGTGCTCACCGAGCCGGCCGACAGCCGAACATCCCCAACCGGCCGAGGATCCGCTCGAGCGGACAGAAATCCGTAAAACTCGACTGCAGCAGGTTGAGCCCCACGAACGCCGTGAAGGCATACCACCACGGCGACACCAGCACGCCGAGCAGCACCGACAGCAGGATGAACGAGCCGGCGAACCGGCGGATGACCATGTCATTGCACATCGGAGCTCTCCATTAGATGAATGCGTCTGTGGGGAGGACGGCCGCATGGAGCCGCTCCCCCACCCCGAGACCGGCGCGCGTCGAGACGATCGCCGCGGTGAGTGACTCCATCTGCTCCGCCGGCACGACACTCAGGAACACCGTCGTGTCGCCGGGCCACGCGCGCGTCCCTTCATGACGTCCGCTCGCCCCCGCCCCGCGAGCATGTGTCAGCTCGGTCCAACCGCCGGCACCGTGCGCGTCGAGCATCTGCTCCACCACCCGCGGCTCAGGGCCGGCGTACAAGATCAGCAGCGTCTTCATTGTGCCTTCGCTCCGCCGTCGCGCTTCTTCAGCTCCCAGTAGAGCAGCGGCACGACGACCATCGTGAGTCCCGTGGCCACGATCGCGCCGCTCATCAGCGCAACCGCGAGCCCCTGGAAGATCGGGTCCAACACCATCACCAGCCCGCCCACCACCACCGCCGCCGCCGTCAGCGCGATCGGACGGAAACGCACCGCGCCGGCCTCGAGCACCGCATCGCGCAACGAGCGCCCGCGCGCCTCCGCCAGCTGGATGAAGTCCACCAGGAGGATCGAGTTGCGCACGATGATCCCCGCGAGCGCGATCATCCCGATCATGCTCGTCGCGGTGAAGAACGCCCCCGAGAGCGCGTGCCCCGGCAGGATGCCGATCAGTGTGAGCGGGATGGGCGCCATGATCACGAGCGGCACCGTGAACGACTGGAACCACCCCACCACGAGCACGTAGATCAGCAGCAGCACGATCGCGAACGCGATGCCCAGATCGCGGAACACCTCGATCGTCACCTGCCACTCACCGTCCCACTTGATGGCGGTCTCGGCATCGCTCGTCGGCTGTACGGCGTTGTAGCGCGCGATCTTCGCTCCGCGCACCGTGATCGCATCGAGCTTCTTGTTCATCGCGAGGATCGCGTACACCGGCGACTCCACGCTGCCCGCCACGTCACCCGTCACGATGATCATCGCCCGCTGATTGCGCCGCATGCGGATGTCGTCGCGCGCGCGCGTCTCGACCTTCACGAACTTGCCGAGCGGCTGCGGGCCGGTCATCGTCGCCACGGGCACCGAGAGCAGTGCTTCACGCGTCGAGCGATCTCCGAGCGCGAACCGTGGCTTGATCAGCACGGCGTTGCGCGCGTCAGGCGCGCTCATCACGCCGATCGGCGCACCGCTCAGCGCGATCGCCAGCGTCTGCGCGATCTGCTCCACGTTCGCGCCGGCCGCCGCCGCGCGCACGCGGTCCACGCGGAACACGTCCGTCGCCTGCGGAGCCACCACCGACCAGTCCACATCCACCACACCGGGCGTCGTCTCGAACACCTGCTTCACGGCCTTCGCCGCCTCAAGCCGCGCGCTGTCGTCCGCCGCGTACACCTCGGCGACGAGCGTGCTCAGCACCGGCGGGCCCGGCGGGATCTCGGCGACCTTCGCCGACGCGTGATATCGCGCCGCGATCGAATCCACCGCCGGCCGCACCGCCACCGCGATCTGGTGACTCTGCCGCGACCGCTCGCCCTTCGGCTTCAGGTTCACCTGCACGTCGGCCACGTTCGCGCCGCGCCGCAGGAAATAGTGGCGCACCAGGCCGTTGAAGTTGAACGGCGCCGAGGTGCCGGCGTACGTCTGTGTGCTCACCACCTCGGGTACCTGCCGCAGCCGCGAGGCGACTTCCTGCGCGAGCGCGTTGCTCGTCTCGAGCGTCGCCCCCTCGGGGAGGTCGAGCACCACCTGGAACTCGCTCTTGTTGTCGAACGGCAGCATCTTCACCTGAACCGCCTGAACGCCGACGAGCGCCATCGAGCCGAGCAGGAGCACGACGATCACGCCGTAGAAACCGCGCCGGCGCCCGCCGTTGTCCATGAGGCCGTTCATAAGGCCCGCATAGAACTTGCCGAACTTCGTCTGCTCTTCCTCCTCGTGCGCGCGGTCGTGCGTCCCGCTCGACGGCTTCACGTGTCCCTTCAGCAGCTGATACGCGAGCCACGGCGTCACGATGAACGCCACGCCAAGACTCGCCAGCATCGCCACCGACGCGCCGACGGGGATGGGACGCATGTACGGCCCCATCAGCCCCGACACGAACGCCATCGGCAGGATCGCCGCGATCACCGTGAACGTCGCAAGGATCGTCGGATTGCCCACTTCATCCACCGCTTCCACCGCGGCCACCTCGCCCGGGCGGTCCCCCATCTTCAGGTGGCGGTAGATGTTCTCCACCACCACGATCGCGTCGTCCACCAGGATGCCGATCGAGAAGATCAGCGCGAACAGCGTGATGCGGTTGAGCGTGTAGCCCATCGCGTAGTACGTGAATAACGTGAGCGCGAGCGTCACGGGTACAGCCACCAGCACCACGACCGCCTCGCGCCAGCCGAGGAACAGCCAGATCAGCAGCGTCACCGACAGCGTGGCGATGAGCAGATGCAGCATCAGTTCGCGCGCCTTCTCGCCTGCCGTCTCCCCGTAGTCGCGCGTCACCGTCATCTGCACATCGGCAGGCAGCACGCGCGCACTCGCCGCCTTCACGCGATCGAGCACCGCCGCCGTCACTTCCGTAGCGTTCGCTCCTTTGCGCTTCGCCACACTGATCGTCACCGCAGGCTCCGCTCCGCCGCCATGTTCGGCGTGCGACACATACTGCGTGGGCTCACCGAACCCTTCGGTCACCGTCGCGACGTCACGCACCGCCACCGGCGTGCCGCTTCGCACACTCACGATCACCGACCCGGCGTCACTCGCATTCGCGATCGGCGCACCGGCGTCCACGCGCACCGTCGTGTTCGCGCTCGTCATCTCACCGGCCTGCAACCGCGCATTCGCGCCGCGCAGCGCCATCAGCACCTCACCGGGCGTCACACCGGCCGCGGCGAGCCGCGAGGGATCCATCGTCACGAGCAACTCGCGCGGCTCGCCTCCCGTGATGCGTGTTTCCGACACCTCGGGCACGGCACGGATGATGTCCTCGAGGCCGAGTGCTGCGAGACGGAGCGTGTTCGCGCCCGTCGTCTTCGAATGCAGCGTGAGGGCGAGCACCGGCACGTCGTCGATCGCATGCGGCTTCACGATGGGCGTCATCACGCCCGGGGGCGCCTGATCCATGTCGGAGAGGATGCGGGCGTGCACCTTCACGACGCTCGCCTGCTGGTTCTCCCCCACCTTGAACCGAACGGTCACCATCGCGTAGCCGTCGCCCGACATCGCGTATACGTGGTCCACGCCGTCCAGCTCCTGCATGCGCCGTTCGATCGGACGCACGAGCAGGTTCTCGATCTCCTGCGGCGAGGCGCCCGGCATGACCGCGATCACATCGATCATCGGCACGCTGATCTGCGGCTCTTCCTCGCGCGGCGTGGCCATCAACCCGATCGCGCCCACAGCGAGCGACGCGATGGCGATGAGCGGCGTGAGACGCGACCGCAGGAACGCCGCGGCGATGCGGCCTGAGATTCCCATGATCAGGCTCCCTTGCCGCTCGTGACGACCTGTTCGCCCGCGCTCACACCGGAAAGGATCTCCACATCAGGCCCGCGCGCGACGCCCGTCTTCACCCACCGCAGGTCGGCGGCGCCGTTGCGCGCGACGCGCACCCCCGTGAGGTCACCATCCTTTACCAGCGCCGACACCGGTACGAACAGCGCGTGCCGCGCGCGCGCCGGGATCTGCACCGTGGCCGACGCGCCAGACGGCAGCGCGCCTCCCGGGTTCAGCACGATCACGTTCACCGAGTACACGCCGCCGGCCCCGGATGGCACCACGCCTTCCACCGTCCCCGTCACGTCGCGACCGTCGATCGTTGCGTGTACAGTCGCGCCGCGCGCCAGCGTGCGAGCCACCGACGGTGACGTTGCCACCGTCACCCGAAGACGCCCCGCGTCCTGCACCAGCAGCAGCGGCATGCCGGGCGCCGCAAAGGCGCCCACATCCACGAACCGCTTCGTGACGATGCCGTCGAACGGCGCGCGCACCACCGCATACTCGCGCACCGATTCCACTTCCGCCGTCATCGCCTTCGCCGCCGCTACCGATGCGTTGGCCTGCGCCAGCGCCGTCTCGGCGGCGTCGAGCGCCACCTTCGGCGCTGCGCTGTCGGCATGCAACGCCTGCATGCGTTTCACCTGCAGCGCGGCCATCCCCTGTCCCGCTTCGGCCGCCGCGACCGCAGCCGATGCCTGCGCGTGCTTTGCGTCCACGTCGCGCGCGTCGATGCGCGCGAGCGGTGTGCCCTTGGCCACGCGGTCGCCCTCGCGCACGAGCACCTCGATCACGGTGCCCATCAGCTTGGTCGAGACCGTCGCCTGTTCCACCGGCGTTGCAACGCCGTCGGCACTGATGATTGCGTCGATGGTCGTGTCGCGCACCGCGACGAGCGTGCCGGCGATCGGCGCGGCAGGAGCCGGTGCCTTGTCTTCAGCGCCGCGGCCACAGGCGGCCGCGAACGCGGCGATGATCAATGAGCTGCGAACCTTCATTGGTGCGAATCCTCGGATGAGCGGGAAGGAGTCTTGTCGTTGATCGTGCCGATGCTGCCGGGATCGAGGCCGATCGCCAGGCGGCGCGCGGAGAGCGCCACGGTCACGTCGTACCGGGCCTTGTCGAGCGCGACGAACGTTCCCGTCTCGGCGGCGGCCGCGTCGAGCAGCTCCACCACCGACGCAAGGCCACCCTCGTAGCGGCGCGTGACGATGCGGTGCGCGTCCGTGCTCTGGGTGGCCGAGCGTTCAGCGATGGCAAGCCGTTCGAGCGCGACATGCACGTCGGTCGTGGCGCGAGCCGCGTCGAAGCCGGCCGCCATCGCCGCGCCATCGGCCATCGCGCGCGCCGCAGCGGCGCGGGCTTCGGTCGTCCGCCGTTCGGCGATCTCGCTGCCGCCTGTGAACGGCGACCACGTAGCCATCACACCCACGGTCCAGTTCTTGTCGTTGGCAAAGAGGCGCGCCGCGTCGTTCCAGTCGTACCGCGCGAACGAGTTGAGGCGCGGCAGCACGAGCGAGCGGGCGCGCATCGCGTCGGCCGCGGCTGCCGAGGCGCCGTCGCGCGCGGCGATCACATCGTCGCGCGTCCCGGGCGCGTCGTGGGAGCCGGACGCCTCGCCGCCTCCCAGCGTACCCAGGGTGTCGGTCGCCGCGAACGCGCGCAGCGCCGACGGCGTCGCGAGTGAGTCGGCGGGTTCCACGAGCCGCCCGTCGTCGTATCCCAGCAGCACGCCCAGGCCGCGTCGCGCCGTGATGACATCACCGCGCGCGCTGGCGAGCTCGGCATCGAGTTCCCCCGCCTTCACAGACGCGAGCATCGCATCACTCGGCGTCACCAACCCCGCGGCGAGCGCGGACTTCGCCTGCTTCACGTGGGCGGCGGCCGATGCCGACGCGGCGGTGAGTGCACGCACCCGTGCGCCGGCGAGCACGGCGCCATAGTAGGCGCGCACCACGTCGGCGCGCGTGGCCTGTCGTGTCCACCGCGAGGCGGCGGAGGCGGAAGCCGCCGCATTCGTCGCGGCCCGGCGTCCGATCCAGGCGTCGGCGTTCACGAGCGGCACTTCGAGGACGAGCGCGCCCGTGTAGTTGGACGCGACGTCGGGATAGTTCAGTTTGTCGGGCGCGAAATCCGCCGGGGTGACGCGACGCTGGCGCAGCGCCGTGCCAAAAGCCCCGATGGGATCGGTGGTGCGCACATAGCCCGCTTCGGCGCGCACGGCGGGGAGGATGCCGCGCAGCGGCGCGAGCGTCTGCGCGCGGGCCGCGTCGCGCTGCGCCGTGGCCACACGGTTCGCGATGGCGGCATCGTCGGCGCGGGCGAGGGCGTCGGCCAGCCGCACCTGCGCGCCGAGGCGCGTGCGCGCCGGCACGGCGAGTGCGAAGGTCAGGATGAGGAGGTGCGCAAGGCGCATGGACAGTCCGGAGTGAGATAATGAATGACCATATTACTATATGGTTATGCACTATCAGTGTCAACACCCCGCCCCGCGCCCCCTTGACTTACCCGCGCGCCCTGCCGATACTCTTACTCACAATCGTTCACCCGTGGTCATTTGCCGCCT
>CAIRBD010000162.1 GCA_903876745.1 uncultured Gemmatimonadota bacterium | reverse complement strand
TTCTTCGTGGCCGTGTAGGTGGTCATGTGGCACGATTCGCACGTCTTCGGCTTGCCGCGATACACGCCGTCGCTGTGGCAGCTCGCGCACACGACCGTCTTGTGGGCGCCGGTGAGCGGGAACTGCGTGGTGGAGTGATCGTACGTGCCGCCGGTCCACGCGGTGACGCCGTGGCAGTTGGAGCAGACGGCGGAGAAGCCCAGCGACGAATGCGGCGGGCGGAGCGAGGCGTTGTAATCCTTTTGGTGGCACGAGGCACACGCCGTCGCCTTCCCCTTGTACACGTTGTCGCCGTGGCAGGCGGTGCACAGCGCGGCCTTGTGCGCGCCCGCGAGAGGGAACTGCGTGGCGTTGTGATCGAAACCGCTCGGTGTCCAGGCCGTCGTCGTGTGGCAGGTGGCGCAGGTCGTGGGGAATCCACCGCTCGCGTGTGGCGGGTTCTTGGTCGCGGTGTAGTTCGTCAGATGGCACGACTCGCAGGCCTTCGGCTTGCCGCGGTACACGCCGTCGCCGTGACAGCCGGTGCAGGAGACGGCCTTGTGCGCGCCGGTGAGCGGAAAGGCCGTCGTGCCGTGATCGTACGCGCCGCCCGACCATGTGGTGGTGCTGTGGCAGGTCACGCACGCCGTCGAGAAGCCAAGCGCCGAGTGCGGCGGGCGCAGCGAGGCGTTGTAGTTGGTCTGGTGGCACGACTGGCAGGCCGTCGGCTTGCCCTTGAACACGTTGTCGCCGTGGCAGCTCATGCACAGCGTGGTGCGGTGCGTGCCGGTGAGCGGGAACATCGTCAGGTCGTGATTGTAGGACGTGCCCTGCCACGCCGTCGTCGTATGGCAGGTGGCGCACGTCGCCGGGAACCCCGCCGAGGCATGGGGCGGCTGCACGGACTTGTCGTAGTTGGCCTGGTGGCAGCTCGCGCACTCCATCGAGCGGCCGTGATACACCCCGTTCGCGTGACAGTCGGTGCACAGCGCGGCTTTATGCGCGCCCGTGAGGGGGAAGAGCGTCGCGTTGTGGTCGAACGTGGCGCCCTGCCACACGACCGTCGTATGACAGTTCGCGCAGGACGGGGAGAATCCGAGCTGCGAGTGCGGCGGACGCGCCGACGCGGCGAAGTTGGACTGATGGCACGAGATGCACGCCGTCGGCTTGCCCTTGAACACGTTGTCGGCGTGGCAGCTCGTGCAGAGCGTGGCGAGATGCGCGCCGGTGAGCGCGAACTGCGTGCGCCCGTGGTCGAAGGTCGCGCCCTTCCACGCCTGCATCGTGTGGCAGGTGAGGCAGGCGACGGGGAACACCGACGCCGCGTGCGGCGGCGTGACCGTCTTGTTGTAGTCGGGCGTGTGGCACGCCATGCAGTTGGTGGGCTTGCCCTTGAACACGCCGTCCGCGTGGCACCCGGCGCAGCTTGCCGCCTTGTGCGCGCCGACGAGCGGGTACGCCGTGGTCGAGTGATCGAACCTGGCCGCCATCCACGTCGTCACCTCGTGGCACGACGTGCAGTCCTGCGAAAAGCCCGCGCTCTGGTGGTCGGGCGATTTCGACGCGCGGAAGTTCGTGAGGTGGCACCCGACGCACGTCGTGGGCCGGCCGCGGTACTGTGCCTGTCCAGCCCCCGAGCGGGCATGACACGACTCGCACGCGACGGCGACGTGCGCCCCGCGCAGCGGGAACCGCGTCATCTCGTGCGCGCGCGCCATGCGCGCCTGGTCGATGAAGCTGCGCGTGGTGTGGCACTGGTCGCACGTGGTGCCGAACTCGCCCTGGTGCACGTCCGTGTGGCACGACGCGCACCCTTTGGCCACCTGCGTGAACACGAGCGACTTGTGGCAGCTGCCGCACGACGCGCTCTTGTGCGCGCCGTCGAGCGGGAACGCGCGCTCGGCGTGCTTGTACGTCGGCGCGATCACCGCCGGCTTCCATGCCGTCGCCTTGTGGCAGGTGATGCAGGTGCCGACGGAGGCGCCGTGCGGGTTGTCGTCGCGCTGGGCACGCGCGGGGCTGGCCACGAGCGCGAACGCGAGCGCGGCAAGGCCGATGCGGGTGACACTCATTGCAATCTCCGTTGAGGAGCTTTCACGTGACAGCTTTCACAAGCGCCGGACAGCGGGCGGAATACCATCTGTCCCTTCGGATCGCGGCGGTGGCACGAGCCGCACGGCACCTTCTCGTGCGCGCCGGCGAGCGAGAACGACGCGTCGCGGGTATGGTCGAATCGCGACGCCGGCGCGAACGCGCCGGTGCCGTGACATCCCTCGCACGCCCCGCGGTCCTTGCGGGCATCGAACTGCGCGCCGTGCGGGTTCTCGTGGCACGAGGCGCAGCGGTCGCGGCGTTGCGTGAAGAGCAGCGCGGCGAGGCGGTTGGGTGCGGCGATGAGCGAGGCCGCGGCGGCCGGCGTCTTCATCTCGTCGTGGCACGCCACGCAGGGCGTGGCGCGGTGCGCGCCGTCGAGCTTGAAGTCGTACGACGCGTGTGCGTCGATACTGATCGTGGACGGACGGAACGCCGCCGCGTCGTGGCACCCGCGGCACCCCAGCGGATGCGCGCGCGCGCCGCCGGTGGAATAGCGGCCGGCGTGCGGATCGGCGTGACAGGACTGGCAGGTCGTTTCGGTGAGCGTGAGCGCGACCTTCGCCGTGCCGAGCGCGGCGAGGGCGACGGGCGGCAGTCCGCGGCGCGTGGCGGCGTGGCACGCGGCGCATGCCACGGCGGCGTGGCGCCCCTCGAGCGGGAGCTTCAGCGTGGCATGCTGCGCGACAGAGAACGTGCTGGGCTTCCACCCGGCGTCGTCGTGGCATCCTTCGCACGTGCCGCGTGCCTCGCGCGCCGACAGCTGGCCGCCGTGCGCGTCGGCGTGGCACGACGCGCAGTTGGCGAACGCCACCCGCAGACGCACGAGCTTCGCACCGCGTGCGGCGGCCGCCTGCGGCACCGTGACGTG
>CAIRBD010000161.1 GCA_903876745.1 uncultured Gemmatimonadota bacterium | reverse complement strand
GATGGCGGGGGTGATCACACCGTCGCCGTACAGGAGCGCCGATCCGAACAGGCCGATGGCGATGAGGATGACGCGGCGTTTGCGGCGCGTCGTGTCCTTGCTGATGATGAGCGCGAGCATGGCGAGGATCCCGCCCTCGCCGCGGTTGTCGGCGCGCATCACGTAGACGATGTACTTCACGCTCACGACCATCGTGAGCGACCACACGATCAGGGAGAGGACGCCGTAGACGTGCGCGGGCGTCGGATCGATGCCGTATTCCGGTTTGAAGCACTCACGGAAGGCGTACAGCGGACTCGTGCCGATGTCCCCGTACACGACGCCGAGCGCGGTGAGCGCGAGGACCCCCAGCCGCTTGCCCGTGGGGTGGGCGTCGACGTGCCCGTGGAGCGTACTCTCGGCCGACGCGATGGGCGTGCCGGTCGGCGGAGTCGGGTGCGAAGACGGAGGGTCGTCGGTGGGCATTGGGGGGGCGAAGGTACAGCCTTGAAGTGTAGCTGGAGGCGCGCAGGTGCGCGCTGAGGGGACGACTACGGACGGTTAACGGTCGACCGTTAGCGGTGAGCCGTCAACCGTCAACGTCAGTTGCTGTTCGGTCGGTATTCCCGCTCCAGCATCGCCCGTTGCGCTTTCTCCGTGAGCGGAACGGGCTTCCACCGCTGCGCCACGAACAGCGGGATCTGGTCGGCGTAGTGCTTGGACGCGGGGCGCGACGTGGCCGCACCGTACTGATGGATGCTCTCAGACCGCACGGTACCGTCGCGCGCCCACTCGACCAGCATGATGAACGAATCCCCGGCGCTCCCCGCCAGGTGGCCGTGGGCGTCGCGCGTGATGTACACCGCGCGCAACGCGTCGGGGCCACCGACGACGGGCCGTGTCGTAGTGCCGCGCTCGTCGACCATGAGGTCGCGCAGCGGGGGATCGAGCCGGCCGTGCGTCTTCATCAGCCAGTCCACGGCGTCCCCGAGTGTGGCGCGTGGTTCCGGGAGGGCACTCGCGCTCGCCCGGGCCCGAGAGGGCGGGTTGAGCACCATCGCGCCGAGCGCACTCGCCGGCTGATCGTCGCCCATCGTGAGCGTCCACCCCGCGAGAAGGCGCTGAGCGGCCACGATCCGGTCGTCGCCCGCCGGGTCCACCTTGGCGACGGCGTCGAGCCATGGCCCCACCCACGAGCGGCGGCTGTACGAGGCGTCGAACTTCGTGGCCAGCAGCACCCCGCGGCTGATGACGCGCGCGCTGTCGAGCAGTTCCACGTCGCGCTGCGCGCGGTTGGTCATGCCGCGCTCGATCCCCATCCACTCGGGGAAATCGGTGCGCCGCAGGGCGTCGGCGGGCCCGGTGGCGACGAACGGCGTGTTGTTGGAGTTGAACAGGTAGCCCGACTTCGGATTCACGTACTGCGGGATCGAGTCGAAGGGCACATACCCGTTCCACACCACCGCCGACGTGTCGCCCGGGAGGATGCCGGCCCAGTCGTACCCCGGCCTCCGGCGCGGGAAGAGCGCGTTGTACACGTACGCGATGCGTCCGGTGCTGTCGGCGTAGATGAAGTTCGTGGCGGGGATGGCCTGGATCTTCATCGCCGCGCGCCACTGCTCGTAGGTGCGCGTCTTCGTCAGATGGTAATACTGCTCCACCTGCCGCACGTCCCCGATGCCCGCGTAGCGCACGGCGAACGTGCCGCTCTTGTTGCGCATCACCGGCCCGTGCACCGAGCGGTATGTGGTGCGGGGCACCGGCACCGCGACCGGCCCGAACTTCACGTGCAGCCACACGCGCTCGCGCTCGAGCGTGTGCCACGCGCCGTCGAACCAATACTGCTGGTCGTCGGCGGGGTTGATGCGCAGGCGGTACACGTCGATCAAGTCGGGCTTGTTGACGGTGTTCGTCCAGCCGAGCGCCGCGTTGTGGCCGAGCAGCGGCAGCGGGGCGCCGGGGAAATTCGCGCCCGCGAAGTCGAGCCCTTCGTCGCTGTGCACGGAGAGTTCGTACCACGCCACGCCGCCCGTCCACGGCTGGTGCGAGTTGCTGAGCAGGCGCGTCACGCCGTCGCCCGAGCGCGACGGCGCCACGGCGAAGGCGTTGGAGCCCTTCTCGTCCACCGCGGCGGGGAGGGGCGTGTCGTTCACGAGGGCGGCGAGCACGCCGTCGAAGCCGTAGAAGAAGGGCGACCGGAGCACGAACCCGGCGATGACGTCGGCGCCGGTCATGGGGAGCAGGTCGCGCACGACGCCCGAGACTTCGTCGGGATGCGTTGCCGCGTAGTAGTTGAAGCCGGCGGCGTAGCCGTCGATGAGCTTCCACGTGGCGGCGTCGACATCCGTGCGCGCCTTGGCGGCGATGTCTTCGCGGATACGGAGCAGGTGCATCACGTAGTCCACGCCGGCGCCCTCGGTGCCCGTGAGGGCCGCGGAGCGGGCGCGTGTGCTGGCGAACACCTGTTCGAGCGTGGGCCAGTCGTCCTCGGACTGCGCGAACGCCACACCGAACGCGGCGTCGGCGTCGGTGTGGCCGCGCACGTGCGGCACGCCGAAGGTGTCGCGCAGGATGCGGACGTCGAAGGCCTTTGCCGCGGCGACCGCGCCGGCGGGATTCCACGTGCCTCCGCAGGCCGCGGCGGCAACCAGGGCGGTCAGGAGCGGGAGGCGAACGCGGCAGATCATCGGGGCGACTCGGTGCGGAGATGCTCAAAGGTGCACGCGCGTGCGCACGGGGCCAAGGCGCCCGCTCCCGCCGCTGCGGCGGGCGACCGCAGCTACCGGCGGTCCAGCACCTCGCGCACCTTGGCGCTGAGCGCCGACAGGGCGAACGGTTTGGCGATGAAGTCCGCGTCGTCATCGAGAGACTCGGCGTGCCGGCCGTCCCGGGTCGTGAACCCCGACATGAACAGCACCCGGATCCGTGGCTGCTCCGACGTGAGCGTGCGGGCCAGGTCGCGGCCGTTCATGTCCGGCATCACGACATCCGTGACGAGCAGGTCGATCTCACCCGCGTGCGCCGCGGCGATGCGCATGGCCTCGGCGGCGGAGTTTGCCCGAAGCACGCGATAGCCGTTCGTGTCGAGCGTCCGCGAGGTCATGCGGAGCATCGCGGGCTCGTCCTCCACCACGAGGATGGTCTCCCGGCCGCCGACGACCCCCGCCGCGTCCTCGACGAGCCAGGTGGCGCGCTCCGCGCCCTCGTACCGGGGCAGAAAGACCTCGAACGTCGTTCCCGCCGACGGCGTGCTCTCGACGGTGACGAACCCGTCGTTCTGGCGGACGGCGCCATACACCGTGGCCAGCCCGAGCCCCGTCCCCTCGCCGACCTCCTTGGTGGTGAAGAAGGGTTCGAAGATGCGCGTGAGCAGGTCGGCGCTCATCCCGCAGCCGTCGTCGCGCACCGCGAGCACGGCGAACTCGCCGCGCGTCGCGTCGGGATGCGTCGCGCAGAACCGCGCGTCGAGTGTGCGGCGCTCGGTCCACACCGTCAGATGGCCCACATCCACGATGGCGTCGCGCGCGTTCACGCACAGGTTCGCCAGGATCTGTTCCACCTGCGTCGGGTCCATGTGCACCGTGATCGGCAGCGCCGACGGCTGCCAGGCGAGCGTCACGTCCTCGCCGATCATGCGCTGCAGCATCTGCAGCGAGCGCGAGACGGTGTCGTTCAGGTCGAGCACGCGCGGCACGATCCGCTGCTTGCGCGCATACGCGAGCAACTGCCGCGTCAGATCGGCCGACCGCGTGGCCGCGCGCTGGATCTCGCCGAGGTCCGCACGGGTGCCCTCCGGCAGGTCGGCCTTCGCGAGCGCGAACTCCACGTTCCCGAGGATCACGCCCAGCATGTTGTTGAAGTCGTGCGCGATGCCACCGGCGAGCCGCCCCACGGATTCCATCTTCTGCGCCTGGCGCAGTTCCTCTTCGAGCTGTGCCTGTTCCTCCGCGGCACGCACGCGGTCGGTGTCGTCGTGGAACGACCACACGCGTCCGGTCATCGCGCCGTCGATGACGAGCGGCGTGGAGTACCGCGCGAACACGCGGCCGTCCGTGAAGCGCAGCGTGTCGCGGGACTCGGCGCTCGAGCCGTAGAGCGCCCGTACCTGCGCGATGAACGCTTCGGGGTCGGTGAGCTGATCCAGCACGTACTGCAACAGCGCGTCGTCGTCGCGCGCCTCCACCATCCCAGGCGGCAGGCGCCACAGCTCGGCGAACCGCCGGTTGGCGTGCAGGACCTTGCCCTCCCCGTTCACCGCCAGGATGCCGTCGGCCGTGGATGCCAGGATCACGTCGAGCTCGGCCGCGTTGTCGCGCCGCGCCGCCTCGGCGAGCGTGCGCTCGATGACGAGCGCCACCAGAGCGCCCACCGCGGTGAGGAACGCGAGGTCGCGGGCTGTGTACACGTCGCTCCGCTCGTAGTGCTGCACGACGAGCACGCCGATGGTGCCGCTCGGCGTGCGCAGCGGCACGCCCATCCACGACGGGGAGGGTGATCCGACGAGCTGGACCTCGCCCCGCGCGGTGAGTTCGCCGAACTCGAGGGCCCTGATGAGCGCGGGCTCGCCGGTACGGAGGACGTAGGCCGTACAGCTCGCCGGCATCGCCACGGGGGCGGGCGCCTGGTCGTACTGGTCTGCGAAATAGGGGAACGAGAATCGCTCCTGCGCGGGGTCGTACAGCGCCACGAAACAGTTGTCGGCCTCGAGCACGCGCTGCAGCGCGCGGTGCGTCAGCGCGAGGAGCTCGTTGAGGTCCTGCGACGCCGAGACGCTCTGCTTGATGTCGTGCATCACCTCGCGTTCGAGGTCGGAACGCTTGCGGTCGGTGATGTCCTGCACGAACGCCACCAGCTCGCCGGTGGTGTCGGCGCTCGCCTGGATACTGACGGCCACGTCGAAGGCGCTGCCATCGCGGTGGCGGTGCTGTGACTCGAAACGCAGGCTTCCCCGCGCGGCGATGACACGCATGCGCTCTGCGATCTCGCCCATCGTCGCGGGCGATTCGAGGTCGGTGATCCGCCGCGTGAGCAGCTCGGCGGCCGTGAAACCGCTCATCCGGCAGTACGCGTCGTTCGCTTCGATGAGCTGCCCCGATGCGTCGAGCCGCAGGAACCCGTCCATCGCCGCGCGCACCACGGCGCGGTGCCGCTCTTCGCTCTCGGCGAGCCGGCGCTGTCGGTCGTCGAGGTCGCGGCCGAAGGATCGAGCGGACCACGCGGCGACGGCCACCGCCAGCACGATCACGAGCGCGAGGGTGGCCGCGGTCAGTGCGGCGTCGTTGCCCAACGCGCGCAGCCGGGTGGAGTGCGTGAGCGCGCTCTGCAACGGCGCCACGGCGATGGCGAGCGGGATGAAAACCCGCGACAGCCGGGCCGCCGTCGAATCGCCGAGCAGGAAGCGCAGACTGAAATCAGCGGGGCCGGCGGCCGCGGCGAAGGCGGCGCCGACGCACCACAGCATCACAGCCGTCGTGGCCGCCATCGGGACGAGCCCCGGACCGTACGTGAAGGGGGTGCCGTACGCGTAGGCCAGCAGAACAGTCGAACTGAGCAGAACAGCGAACGTTGCCGACCATGATGCGATGAACGCACGCCGCCGCACGCGGAACACGTCCGGTGAGAAGGCGTTCAAGCCGAGCGCGGCGACGCCCATCAACAGGAACGCGCATTCCGTCGCGGCGGACATTCGGCCGATCGGCATGCCGTTGAGCTCTCCTAGACTCGCGGTCAGCCGGTTTTCGAGCGTGAGGTCGAGACTCAGGAAGTCGCCCACGAGCTGGAGCACGCTGAACAGCGTGATGAGGGCTGCGCCAAACCATCGCCAGCGAGGGAAGCGGCGTACCGCCGCGGGACGCGCCATCGACAGCGCGATGGGCGCGAGCACGAGGGCGCACAGCGCCGAGCTGGGCGCCATCGGGAAGTAGTCGACCCGCATGCGTCCGAGCAGCCGCAGGCTGGGGATGTAGCCGAGCAGCCCGCCGATCGCGATGAGCATCGCGCCCGTCGCGCCGCCGCGCACGACGAACCGCAGGCGCCGCTCAACCACCGTCTCCTCGCACCGTGCGGCGGGAGCGGAGGGCGCGGGGCGTTCGTTGGTGTGCGCGTCGGCCATGCTGAAAACTTCGTCGGTGCCCCCGATTTGCCTGGAGTGTCCAGTTTCTGCACAAGGCCGGATCCACCCTTGCTCGGCTGGCGCCTCTCTGCGCCTCCCGCAAGATTCGCATCGTCCGCTAACCTGAGGCGCGATTGCCCGACGCTTTGAACCGCCGCGACTGGCTCACGATGATGGGCGTTGCCGGCGCCGGCTCCGTGATGAGCGCGGCCGCGGGCGAGGCAGCCCCGTCCGCCGCACCGCCGGCATCCACGGCCGCGGCCGAGATCCTTCCGCTCACTTGCAACAGCGACGTGTTCGTGCCGCCGCGCGGGCGCGGGTTCAACAAGTTCAGCTTCGATTTTCCCGAGCCGTCGGTGGCGTTCGAGGGGCACCGGTTCGGCTTCCGCGTGTTCACGCGCGAGAACGCCTACGCGCTCGACGGCGCGAAGACCACGGCCGAGGCCACCGCCGACGGCCTGCGCATCGAGTGCACGGGCTTCACCTGGGCGGGGGGGCAGGAACGCACGCCGGGGAAGCTCGTGGCGATGCTGCACCGTCTCGACGATGGCGTCGAGTGGGACGCCACCGTGGAGATGGACCAGCCCATCAAGAGCGTGGCGTTCGTGGTGCGCGACATCCCGCGCGGCAAGCTGTCGTTCTCTGGCGGCGATCTCGCCGACACGCGCGACGACGAGGTCCTGCTCGGCTATCCCTTCAGCGGGGGCGACCTGTTCGGCGGCAACACGGCGTGGGGGCTGACGTCGCCGGTGGCGATGGTGCAGGCGGCCGACGGGCGGTGCGTGGCGCTGTCGTCACGCGACCCGAAGGTGCGCACCAAGCGGATCTATCTGCAGCCGGGCGACGCGGGCTATCGCGCGGAGCTGATCCACGAGGCCGAGGGGTGGCTCGACCAGAAGGTGCTGCGCGTGCCCGCGTGGCGTCTCACGCGCGCGGCGACGCCCGAGGCGGCGGTGGCGCCGCACTACGCGTTCGTGCGCGCGGCGCACGCGATGCCAGACTTCGCCACGCGCGCCGACGCGCCGCGGTGGCTGCACGACACGGCGCTCGCGCTCACGCTGCACGGCCAGCACTACACGGGGTACATCTTCAACGACTACGCGAAGATGCTCGAGCAGCTGCGGTGGGTGCACACGCAGATGCCGGGCAAGCATGTGCTTGCTTTCATCGCCGCGTGGGACGGCCGCTACTACTGGGACTACCCGACGTACGAGGTGAACGCCCGCATGGGCGGCGACGCCGGCTTCCGGAAACTGATCACGGAAGGGCAGGCGATGGGGTTCCGGATGATGCCGATGTTCGGGCTCAACAGCGCCAACCGCAAACTGCCGGGGTGGGCACGCCTCGCCGACGCGCTCACGCACAAGGTGGACGGCAACGAGGTGCCGCTCGACTGGGTGGACTGGGACAACGACCGGCACCAGGAGGGATGGCTCGGCTACATGAACGTGGGTGTGAAGAGCTGGCGCGACCATCTGCGCGGGCGCATCGAGGCGATGATCGCCACCTACGGCGTGGACGCGTATTTCCTCGACATCGCGGGCGGCCACATCAACGACACGCGCGGCGATATGCACGAGGGGCTGCGCACGATGGTGGCCGAGTTGCGCGCGAAGCATCCGACCGTGCTCTGTTGCGGCGAGATGCACTATGACGCGCTGCTCGAGTTCATCCCGCTGTTCCATTCGGGCGGCGGCGGGAAGTACGCGCGCGAGCACGTGCAGCGGCACGCGAAGTTCTTCCAGCATCTGAGTCTGCCGGCGCCGGGGCGCGGGAGCACGGGCGTGCACGAGGCGGGGTTCGGGCGGTTCAACAACGACACGCTCATGCTGAATGCGAACGCCATCCCCACGCTGAACATCGTGGACGACACGTTCGGCGCGCACCGCGACACGATGACGGCGCTCATCAAGAAGGCACGGGAGCGGGCGGGTATTTGAGTGCGGCGCGACTGAGCCCCACCCTCACCGGAGCGACCTGACGATGCGCCT
>CAIRBD010000160.1 GCA_903876745.1 uncultured Gemmatimonadota bacterium | reverse complement strand
GCCTTGGTCTTGACGACGAGGGGGCCGACGCGGTCGCGGAAGGCGCGGGCGTGCTTGCGGGAGATCTGGATCGTCTGGAGGTCGGCGCGGCCCTCCTCCTTATTGTGCTTCTCGACGCACATGCTCGCAAAGATGCCGACGCGGGTGAGGAGGAGCACGAAGTCCTCGGTCAGCCTCTCTGAGACGGACGCTGTGCGCATCATCTGCTTGCCGGCGTCGCAGTTGACATTGCCATCGCCGTCGAAGTAGCCGCAGAAGAGTCCACTGATGAACTCGGGAGTCGCCGCGTACGCCCAGGCAGGGAGGCGCTTGTCCCACGAGCCCGTGTTGAACGACTCTAGGAAGAACCTCGCGAGAGGCGCGCTGTAGACAATGTTCTCTGTGCCAGGGTACCTGCAAGCATCATCGAGGCATTGATCGTATTTCGAGATATCCGAAGATTCAGACACCTTGTCCCCTCTTGCGCACCTGCCCATGTCCCAGCCATGAAGGATGTTGCCGCCCTGGCCGGGGGGCTTGAAGACCTGGTGCATCTCGAGGCCGAACATGTCAGCGTACACCTGTCGCAGCTTGTCCTGGTACTCCGGGATGACCTTCGAGATCTTGACGGTAGTGCCGATGACGCTTCCGTCGGCCGTGTAGGCCCCGCAGAGCCAGCCGAAGTCGCGCGTCAGCGGCACGTCTGCACTGCCGATCCGCACAGACTGCACGGCGAACTCTCGGGGCACCTCGGGGATGAAGCTAGCGACCGGCACACGATCGCCGACCTTGAGGTCGGACCCCTTGACCGGAGCGATGCCTCGCTCGGTGCGCTTGAGGAACGAGTGCGAAAGCGTCGCGCAGGTGGTCTTCCCGCTCGTGGTGTGGATGCGCACCATCCCGCCGTTGGCAGGGTGGCGGCTGACCTGTCGGATCCTGCGCCACGACGTCTTCTCGTCGTCGGCAACGCCAACGACGTAGATGTCCTCCTCCGGGTCGAGTACGACGCTGCCCCCGCCGAGGTCATGGACCTTGCTGGGCGATGCCGCGAGGACTCCGTCGATGAAGCCGCCGATCGGGCCGTCATAGTACATCGGCTCCCTCCCCGCTCGCGACGAGACAAGCTGAACTCGCGACCCAGCATAACAACTGAGTTGGGTCGCTGGCTCGCCCAAACTTGTCGCCGCCACGATTCCCGTCATCTCCCCGGGGTGCGCGATGGCGGCCCAGAAGTCGCGGCGGACCTCGGCGACGACGCGGGCGAATGCGGCGCGGTTGAGGCGGTGCTTGCGGATGAGCGGTTTGGGCGAGAGGAACGCGCGGAGGAGCACGGGCAGCCAGCGGATGCCCGGGTTGCCGAGGGCATGGGCGGACGACGGCAGAGGCATCCCCATCTCGAGCCGGTCGCCGACGCGGAGCTCGGCGGCGAGCTCGTCGATGCGGTCGAGCACCCAGGTGGGCTCGAGGTCGCTGGGGCCCCCGAGGCCTCCGGCGCGCGCGTGGAGCGCGGCGGTCTGCTCGACGATGCGGCCGACGTTGACGGGGTACACGATCTCCTTGTCGTCGACCTGGAGGCCCTCGTGGAGCCCCATGATGACCCCGCGGCGGTCCTCGACGAGCTGGCGGAAGTGCTCGGTGCACCGCGCGCGCCAGGCGGCGACGTCGGCGTCGGATGTCCCACACGCCTTCAGGACGTCGTCCGTCACGTGGCCGCGCAGCTCGACGCCGGCGTCGACGAGCAGGAACTCGTCGTGCAGCTCGGCGGGCTCCTTGGCGAGCGTGGGGAGCTTGTGGTACTCGAGCTTGATCGCGTCCATGCCGTCCTCGCCGTAGAGGAACTGGACGACGAAGTTGTTCGCGTTGCGCACCGTGAGGTCGTGGTGGATCTTGCAATCCTCCATAGCTTTCACGAGGCGACGTTGAAGATATCCAGTTTCGCTCGTGCGAACCGCAGTGTCGATCAGACCGATGCGTCCGGCCATCGAGTGGAAGAAGAACTCGTGGGGCGTGAGGCCCTCGATGAACGAGTGCTCGACGAACCCGCGCGCCTCGGGACCGTCGTCGTACTTGGTGAAGTGCGGCAGCGTGCGTCCGTCGAAGCCGTCGGGGACGCGCTGGCCCTCGATGGACTGGGGTCCGAGGCAGGCCGTCATCTGCTGGAAGTTGACCGGCTTGCCCTTGCTGCCCGACTCGATCATGTTGAGCATGCGGTTGTTGCCGATGTCGAAGCCGGCGCGGCAGAGCAGGCGCGCGGCGTCGGACGCCTTGTCGAGCACGCCCTTGATCTTGTCCTCGAGCATCGCGGCGTCGCTCTTGGTCGAGTCGTTCTCGAAGGTGCCCGCGTGGAGGCTGCGGAGGAGCTCGAGCACCCCGCGCTTGGCGGCGTCGATGCCGACGCGCTTCTTGGCCGACGTCTCTGGCGAGATGACGAGGTCCGAGACGCCGACCGAGAAGCCCGAGTGCACGAGCCAGTCGCAGATGAGCTTCTGCGTCGAGTTGAGCATCGCCGTGACCGCCGAGGGGCCGAGCGTGTTGTAGGTCGAGTGCACGAGCCCGACCGACGCCTTGGAGAAGACCTTCTCGTTGAGGACGCCGCTGAGGATGACGCCGCCCTCGATGCGGACGTCGTGGACGTCGGGCACGTAGTCCGACTGCTGCTTGTCCCCGAGCGTCTTCATGCCGACGCTGGCGGTCGGCGGCAGCACCGTCGAGAGCACCTGGCGGCCCGTCCACATCCGCGTCGGGCCCTCGCCGCCGGCGCTCCAGATGTCGAGGC
>CAIRBD010000159.1 GCA_903876745.1 uncultured Gemmatimonadota bacterium | reverse complement strand
CCGTGCTCAGCGGCAACCGCAACTTCGAGGGGCGCGTGAATCCGCAGACGCGCTTCAACTACCTGGCGTCGCCGCCGCTCGTCGTGGCGTATGCGCTCGCCGGGCGCGCCGACATCGATTTCGCCTCCGAGCCGATCGGCACGGGCCACGACGGCACGCCGGTGTTCCTCAGGGACATCTGGCCCTCCTCCAAGGAAGTGGAGGACGTGGTGCTCTCGAGCGTGAAGCGCGAGTACTTCGAGAAGCAGTACGCCGACGTCTTCGGCGGCGACGACCAGTGGAAGGCGATCCCGGTGCCGACGGGCGACCGCTACACGTGGGACGACTCGTCCACCTACGTGAAGCACCCGCCGTACTTCGAAGGGATGACGATGACGCCGCCGGGCGTGCTGCCCATCGCCGGCGCCCGCGTCCTCGGCATGTTCGCCGACTCCATCACCACCGACCACATCTCCCCGGCGGGCTCGATCGACGAGAAGTCGCCGGCCGGTGTGTGGCTCAAGTCGCTCGGCGTCGAGAAGAAGGACTTCAACTCGTACGGCGCGCGGCGCGGCAACCACGAGGTGATGATGCGCGGCACGTTCGCCAACATCCGCCTCAAGAACGAACTGACCCCGGGGCTGGAAGGGTGGTGGACGCGCACCGCGCCCGGCACCGAGCCGACGAGTTTCTTCGACGCGAGCGAGTCGTACCGTGCGTCGGGCACGCCGCTCGTGATCGTGGCGGGCAAGGAGTACGGCACCGGTTCGAGCCGCGACTGGGCGGCCAAAGGCACGATGCTGCTCGGCGTGCGCGCGGTGATCGCCGAGAGCTTCGAGCGCATCCATCGGTCGAACCTCGTGGGGATGGGGGTCATCCCCTGCGAATTCGTGCGCGGCGAGACGCGGCAGTCGATCGGGCTGGACGGCTTCGAGACGATCACGCTCGAGGGACTGAGCGACGCGATGACGCCTCGCGCCGAGTTGACCGTGAGCGCCGTCGCGGCCGACGGCTCGACCAAGACGTTCCAGGTGCGGAGCCGCATCGACACGCCCGAAGAGATGAACTACTACCGCAACGGCGGCATCCTGCCGTACGTGCTGCGCAACCTCGCGCGGTAACGCGTGGAGGGTTCGGAGCGAAGCCCCGGGCGACGACGGTCGTCCGGGGCTTCGTGCGTTTCGGGAGCACGCCGAGGAAGGCGCGGCGGGCGGCGGCCCGCCCGCCGACTGGCGCCGGAGGCGTCCCCGCGCCAATCTCCGCGCGTGTCACGCATCGTCGTCATCACCAACCCTGCCTCGGGACGCGGCCACGGCGCGCGCGCCCTGCCCCGCGTGCGTGCCGCGTTCTCCGCGGTGGGCGTGGCCGATGTGCGCGCCACGCCAAGCGAAGGACGCGAGGCGCGCGCCGTGCGGGACGCGCTCGACGACGGTGCCACGACGATCGCCGTGGTCGGCGGCGACGGCACGTGGGGGCGCTGCGCGGCCGCACTCGTGGAGAGCGGCGCCGACGCCAGCATGGCGTTCCTCAGCGGCGGCACCGGCAACGACTTCGCGAAGAACCTCGCCGCGCCGTCGCGCGATTACGAGGCGATGGCGGCGCTCATCGCCGGAACCCATTCGGAGATCCGCGCCGACCTCGGCTGCATCGAACACGAGGGCGGGCGCGATCTGTTCCTCAACGTGGCCGGCTTCGGATTCGACGTGGCCGTGCTGGAGCGCATCCAGCGCGGCGGCCGGCTCACCGGGAGCGCGGTGTACATCGCCGCGGCGGCCCGCGAACTGTTCAGCTACCCCGGCTTCACGCTGCGCCGCGACGGCGGCGCCCCGCGACCGGCGCTGATGTTCGTGGTGTCGAACGGCCTCAACTTCGGCGGCGCGTTCCGCATCGCGCCGGCGGCGCGCGTGGACGACGGCCAGCTCGACTTCATCGAGATCGGAGACATCCGCGGACTGGAACGGCTGCCGCTGTTCGTGCGCGCGCTTCGGGGCGCGCACCTGTCGGACCGCCGTGTCACCGCCGACCGGGCGGCGACGAGCGAACTGAGCTTCGATGCGCCGCCGGCGTTCGAACTCGACGGCGAGATGCGCTACGCCGCATCGACAGAGGTCCGCGTCCGGTCGCTGCCGCGCGCACTGCGCGTGATCGCGGGGCCCGCTACGGTTTGACGCGCGGCGGCGGCGTCTGCTTCTGCACGCGCCGGAGCGCCTGCTGCATCGCCACACGCCGCGAGAGGAAGATCACCTGCTGCGTGTCGCTCGGCGCGAGGGTCACCCCGTAGTCGGCGGGGAAGAAATCGTTCCCGCCGCCGCGAACGGACACGGAATGGTGTCCCGCCGGCAGTTCGATGACGGCCGGTGACGTCAGCGCCGCCTGCACACCGTCCACGAACACCGCCGGCGTGCCGCCGCGCGCCATCACGAACAAGTGCGCGGGCTCCGACGGTTTCGGCGCCGCCGCCGCGGCGGCGGCCACCGGAGCCGCGCGAGGCGCCCGCGGTTTCGAGAGCGCCTCCATCTTGGACTCGGCCTCGAGCGCGAAGCGCCGCGCGTCCGCGACCTGCTGGCGCAGGTCCTCGTTCTCCGCCTCCTGCGCCCGCTCCACGGCACGCAACGAGTCGGCGTTCACTGCCGCCGCCGGAAGCGGAGCCGCCGCGAGCCGAGCCGCCTCGTCGCGCTGCAACGCGCTGCGCTGCGACACCACCACGCCGATGAGTCCGCCGACGAGCAGCAGGAGCAGCGCGGCCGGCCACACCGACCGACTCGCGGGCTCGGGCGACGCAGGTGACGCGGGCGACGCGGCGCCGG
>CAIRBD010000158.1 GCA_903876745.1 uncultured Gemmatimonadota bacterium | reverse complement strand
TCCTCGACAGCGGCTGGTACTTCCTGCGCTATCCCAGCGTGGGGAACGATGCGGTGCCGTTCGACACCACCATCACGAAGCGCTGGCTCCCGGTGAACTCGTACATCGGCGGCAACGAGCACGCCGTGCTGCACCTGCTGTACTCCCGCTTCCTCACGATGGTGATGAAGGACGCGGGGCACATCGACTTCGAGGAGCCGTTCACCAAGTTCCGCGCCCACGGGCTCATCATCCGCGACGGCGCCAAGATGTCGAAGTCCAAGGGCAACGTCGTGAACCCCGACGAGTACATCGAACGGTGGGGCGCCGACACCTTCCGCACCTACCTGATGGTCCTCGGCCCCTTTGAGGAGGGCGGCGACTTCCGCGACGCGGGCATCAGCGGCGTGAAGCGGTTCCTCGACCGGCTCTGGCACTGCGTGCAGTCGGCGCGCGTCGATGGCGACCCTGAGCGCGACGTGATGCAGAAACTCCATCAGACCATCAAGAAGGTCGGCGAGGATGTGCCGCGCCTCTCGTACAACACGGCCATCGCGGCGATGATGGAGTACATGAACGTGCTGCGCCGCGGCGAGCGCGCCCCGCACCGCGCCGAGGTGGAGCCGCTCGTGCAGCTCGTCGCGCCCTTCGCGCCGCACGTCGCCGAAGAACTCTGGGAGATGCTCGGCCACGCGAAGAGCGTGTTCGATTCCGGATGGCCCTCGTTCGACGCCGCGCTCGCCGGCGGCGAGACGATGACCATCGCCGTGCAGATCTCCGGCAAGACGCGCGGCAGCGTGGTCGTGCCAAAGGATGCCGCGCAGGACGCGGTGCTCGCCGCGGCCCTCGCCGATGCGTCCATCGCGAAGTTCGTCACCGGCACGCCGAAGAAGGTGATCTACGTGCCGGGGCGGCTCCTCAGTCTCGTCGTCTAGCCCCGCCGCATCGTGGTGTAGAACCCTGCCGGCACCGACGAAGGGTCGGCAGGGTCCACGCACGCGTCGCACACGCGATTGAACCCGCGCACCGCGAGCAGCGTCACGTGCGGGGCGCGGTGCTCCGGCTTCACGGGCTCGTCGCGCAGCAGGTCGGTGCTCAGGTACTTCTTGTTGGAGTCGGAGAACACGGTCGCGACCACCGCCCCTGCGCCGAGTTCCTCCCGCACTTCCATGGCCGCGAGGAAGTTCGCGCCGCTCGAGATCCCCACGCCGAGCCCGAGTGTCGCCGCCAGCTTCTGCGCCATCAGGATGGCGTCGCCGTCGTCGATGGCGATCACGCGGTCGAGTTCGCGCAGATGTACGATCGGCGGGATGAACTCGTCGCTGATCCCCTGGATGCGATGCTTCCCCACCTTGTGCCCGGTCGTGAGCGTCGGCGAGTTCGCCGGCTCTACCGGATGCAGCCGCACCGAGGGATGCGTCTTTCGAAGCGCGCGTCCCACCCCCATGATCGTGCCGCCCGTGCCGACGCCGGCCACGAACGCCGACGGCGCGAGTCCCATCGCCCACAGCTGCGCCTGGATCTCAGGCCCCGTCGTGAGGACATGCGCCTCGGTGTTCTGTTCATTGGCGAACTGCCTCGGCAGGAACGCCCCGGGCGTGCGCGCCGCGAGCTCCTCGGCGAGGCGGATCGAGCCGAGGAACCCGCCTTCCTCCTTCGAGACCAGCCGGACCTCGGCGCCGAACGACTTGATGATCGCTTTGCGCTCCGCGCTCATCCAATCCGGCATGTAGATGACCACCGGATGCCCGAGCGCGCGCCCGATGGCGGCGAACGAGATCCCCGTGTTGCCGCTGGTCGCCTCGATGATCAGGGCCCCCGGCACGAGCGTCCCCGACTCGTAGGCGCGCTTCAGCACGTGCAGCGCCATCCGGTCCTTGATGCTGCCGGTGAGATTGAGATTCTCGGCTTTCGCGAACAGGCGGCGGGCCGGACCGTCATCGATCTGGTAGTCGATGGCGAGTAGAGGCGTATTTCCGGCGAGCACGCGGAGTCCGCGCACGCGCTCGGTGGGCGTCATGGGCGTCACAGGGATTTCGGTTATCACCCTTACAGGTTCGCCGAGTGGCGGGGTACCCGCCAGCAGGGGCAACCTGACAACGGCGTGGGGAAATCCCGTCACGGCTGGCGCCAACTCCGATTCGGCGATACCCTCACGGCATGACGCCCAGCCTCCCGTTGCGACTCGCCGTTATCGTTCTGGCGCTGCCGGCCCTCGTTCATGCCCAGGCGGCCCCGGAGTGGCCGCAGCACTCGCGCGAACGACCGTTGCCACCCATCGTGAACGCTGGGCGCGGCGCGCTGCCCGTGCCACCGCCCGCTGAC
>CAIRBD010000157.1 GCA_903876745.1 uncultured Gemmatimonadota bacterium | reverse complement strand
CGGTCATCTGCGACCCTCCTTATCGACGCGGCGTCATGCGTTGCCAACGATGCACCGGCGGGCGCACCCAAGTCCAGTCCGACCCAACAACTTGGGTGGATACATCTGGACCGTTCGCGGATGCGGTCCCAGTCGGCCTCGAAGCGATCGCGCTCGGCGACCAACTCGTTCGCCGGAAGGTAGCGATAAGACGCCAGCGGGCCGTCCAGCGGGATTCACCGCTCGCCGTGCGCGAGGAGCTTGGCGAAGCGATCGAAGTCGAAGAGATAGAGGAAGGACTCGCCTTGGGCCGGGACCTTCGGCATGTGCCATTCGTCAGTGGCGCTCATGCCCGGAAGATACTCCAGCGGCGAATGCATCTGAAGGCAGTCGAAGCGCGTGGTGTGTGTTCGCGGACGCCCACGGCGCCGTCGACGTTGCGGATGCCCCGCCGTCGTGACTGTCCTGGGCTCAGGGCTTCTCTTGGCGAGAGCCACTCGTGAAATCGGACATGCCGCGCTCGCCGACCCACTGGTGGGGCCGCGCGATGTGCCGCTTGTCCGGAACCATGCGACGACCACCTGCAGCGGGGCCGGCGGGACGACCCGCATGACGCGCAATCGGATGGTCGACGCCATCCGGACCAAATGCGCGCGTGTGGCGCGACGTGAAGCGTCGCGCCATACTTCCACGACACCGATTCGAAATTCTATCCCGCCGCGGGAGATGAAGTGGATGTCGAAGGATACGCTGTTCATAGCTCTCCGCACCGGCTGGGTGATGAGGATGGCGGGTGACCTCCGCGTGGTACTTGGGGATGGACTGATCGCGACGCAGGCGCTCGCCGTCGCGCGGATTCGCCTCACGAAGCGCCTGAGCGTTACGATCTTCGCCAAGGGGCCGCGCTCGCGCGGCAACGGGTTTCTGCCGTTCAAGGGGGGCGCGCTCCGCGTCGCGATCGAGGCGGGGGCGCCGATCCCCCAGTTCGTCGTGGCCGGCACGCGCCGCGCGATGGTGAGAGGTGAGCCCGCTTGACCGCCGCCGCTCCGCTCCGCCTCGCGCCCGGGCAACGCAACATCGGCCGCGAACTGGCCGAAACCTGGCAGGCGAGGGATCTACTGTACACTTTCGCCGACCGAGACCTTCGCCTACGCTACCGTCAGACCGCGCTCGGCGTGGTTTGGGTCGTACTTCAACCGCTGATCGCAGCGGGCATTTTCACGTTCGTGTTCGGAACCGTGGCGCGCATGCCGAGCGACGGAAAGCCGTATATTCTCTTCACGTTTGCGGCGCTCACGGGCTGGAACCTCTTCAGTGGAATTCTCACGCGCGCGTCGGGCTGCCTCGTCGGCAACGCCAACCTCGTGTCGCGCGTCTTCTTTCCGCGCCTGATCTTGCCGCTCTCCGTGATGCCCGCGGCGATCGTCGATTTCATCGTGGCACTCGGTATGTACGCCGTACTGCTCGTGGTCTACGGCGTCGCACCGACCGCCGCGCTGGCGACCCTTCCGTTGTGGATGTTCCTGCTTTGCACCGGCGCGTTCGGCGCCGGGCTCGTCGCTGCGTCCCTCATGGTGCGGTATCGCGACGTGCAGTACGTGCTGCCGGTGGCGGCACAGTTGCTGCTCTACGCGAGTCCAGTGGCGTATGCCGCGTCGCGCGTGCCCGAGCGATGGCACACGTTGTATTTTCTGAACCCGCTCGCTGCGGCGATCGAGGGACTGCGATGGTCGCTGCTCGGCACGGAGCCACCAGCGGCTGGCGCGGTAGCATGGTCGGCGTCGGTCGGCGTCGTCGCCATCATCACCGGCGTGTTTGTGTTCCGCCGCATGGAGCGGGGGTTCGCCGATGTCATCTGACTCGGCGCCCGCTCTCACCGCCCGCGGCGTATCCAAACGATACCGTATCGGCCATCGCGCGCGTTCGACGACGCTCGCGGAGCGGCTGGTGCAGGCAGTGCGGCATCCGTTCGCGCGTGACGACCACGAGGTGCTCTGGGCGCTGAAGGATTGCTCGTTCGACGTCGCGCGCGGCGATCTCGTGGGGATCATCGGCCGCAACGGCGCCGGCAAGAGCACGCTACTGAAGCTGCTCTCGCGCATCACGGAGCCGACCGAGGGTGAGATCCTCATGTACGGCCGCGTCGGCGCGCTGCTCGAGGTCGGCACGGGATTCCACCCAGAGCTGACGGGGCGCGAAAACATCTATTTGAACGGCACGATCCTCGGCATGCGCCGCCGGGAGATCGCGGCGCGCTTCGACGAGATCGTCACCTTCGCGGAGGTCGAGCGTTTCCTCGACACGCCGGTGAAGCACTACAGCAGTGGCATGTACGTGCGGCTGGCGTTCGCCGTCGCGGCGCACCTAGAGCCGGAGATCCTCATCGTCGACGAGGTGCTCGCGGTCGGCGACAGCGAGTTCCAGCGCAAGTGCCTCGGCAAGATGGAGGAAGTCGCGCACGCGGGACGGACGGTGCTGTTCGTGAGTCACAATATGCAGGCGATTTCGACACTCACAAAGCGCACGCTCGTGCTCGACCGCGGCGCGTGCGTGTTCGATGGCGCGACGTCCGACGGCATCGCGCACTATCGGGCGATGCAGACCGCCCTCGTCGATAGGGCGGCGGCCTACGTCGCGCTACCGGGGACGGCGGGCAACCACGTGGCAGCCGCGCACGTGGTCACCTCCGACCCGGGAGGCGTGCACCGATGGGGACGGCCCATTCGGTTCGAGTTTGACCTGGTCATCCCCGAGCCCGCGAGCGCGCTCTGCTTCTCGTTCCAGGTGATTGACGCGGACGAGCGCAGTGTCTGCCACCTCTGGTGTTTCGAGCGCGACGCGCGTTTTCGGCGCGATGCCGGCCGCTACCGGCTCACGTTCCACGTGCCGGCGCTCCGCGCATATCGGGGAAGCTACACGATCCGCACTTTTCTCTCTGACCGCCGGACCTTCACGGAGTTCGAGGGACTCTCCCAGCTCTGCCCGTTCGTTG
Source organism: uncultured Gemmatimonadota bacterium (assembly GCA_903876745.1). Lineage (GTDB taxonomy): Bacteria > Gemmatimonadota > Gemmatimonadetes > Gemmatimonadales > Gemmatimonadaceae > Fen-1231. The sequence goes on along the minus strand of CAIRBD010000157.1, from coordinate 2,710 downwards.
TCACGATGGACGGGATCGAACGACAGGACTACGAATGGGAGGAGGGGACGAGCGCGTACCTCGAGGACCACGAGTGGGTGCTCGCGCGCGACGGGTCCAGCGACGCACCGCAGCGGGGCCAGTTTCATGCGTGAAGCCGGCCCACTCGTGAGGCGCTCGACGTACGAGCCCACGGCTCGAGAGGAACGGTTCATCGTTCCGCTCTTGCGCGACGCGATCCTCGACGCGCTGGCGCGACACGCGCCTCCTGCCGAGGCGCGCGTGCTCGATGCGGGATGCGGCGGGCAGCCGTTCCGCGCGGCGTTGGAACGCGCGGGCCTGCGATACCACTCGCTCGATGTCGGGCAGAACGCCGCCGGAACGGTGGACTACGTTGGCGCGCTCGATGCCGATCTCCCGGACGAGGTGCCCCGCGAATCGTTTTCATTGGTGCTGTGCACGGAAGTTCTCGAACACGTCGCGCACTGGGGCCCTGCCTTCGCCAACCTCGCGTCGCTTCTGTGCCCGGGCGGCCGAGTCATCCTGACCGCGCCATTCGTCTATCCGCTCCACGAGGCGCCGTACGATTTCTGGCGTCCGACCCCATACGCGGTATGTGATGCTGCGAGGGCGCATGGGTTCCGGGTGATCGAAGAGCGGCGCCTCGGCGATTCGTGGGACGTGCTCGGTACTGTCCTGGCGGCGACATGGACCTATCCAGTTGACGGCCGCTTCGGGACGCGCGTGCGGGCCACGTTTGCGCGATGGGCGCACGCCTGGCTGTGGCGCGCGCTCGACTCTGGCTCGCTTCGATCGCATGTGGCGCTTCGCGGGCCGTGGTTCCTCTCGACGCTCGCCGTGCTGGAGCGCCTCTGATGCCGCGCCTCGCAGTGGTGGACTTCATCCCGATTCCGGCGGGCTCGCAGAATCTGTGGGCACACGCGCTGATCGATCCGCGTTTCTCAGTCGTCGAGAAACACGTGCTCGTCCCGGTCGGCGCGGTCACGCGCCTGTCCGTCGACGAACGCCGCACGGCGGGGATTCAACTCCACGAGTTCGGAGGACGCTCGGCGCGCGCGACGCAGCTCGTGGCGCAGAGGCTCGGCATGAAACGGGATCCGCTCAGCCGTTCGCTCGGCAGCCTCGATCCCGACCTCGTCTGGTTCAACCTCGCCGGAATCGGCGAGATCGGTTGGGTCGACGCGGCCGCGGCCTGGTGCCGATCTCATCGCGTACCATACTGGCTTATCGTGCAACACGTGCATGAGGATTTCTTCTTCATGTCGGACGCGCACGAACTCGCGGCGCGTGAGGTCGCGAAAGGAGCGGTACGCGTGCTGACGGTTTCCGGCCGGAATCGCGCGGCGCTCGGCGCGGCGTTCGCGGAGCGGATGAACAATGTCGAGGCCGCCGTGAACGGGGTCTCGAAGGTTTTCCTCGACGCCGCCTCGAAGGTCGCCGCGGACCGGCCGCCGTGCACAGCGGGCACTGCACGGTTCATCTCGCCGGCGCGCTTCGATCCCGCGTACAAGGGCCAGCACCTCCTCCTGCGGGCGTTGGGCGGCGCAGAATGGCGCGAACGCGACTGGCACCTCTCGCTGGTGGGAGGCGGCTCGCACGCAGACTTGGTGCGGCGCCTCGTCAGCTACTATGGTGTGCCGATCGAGCGCGTCACCGTCGCTTCCCACACGAGCGATATGCTCGGCGCGTTCTCCGCTGCCGATGTGATCGTGATGCCCTCGCTCTCGGAGGGATCGCCGTTCGCGCTCGTCGAGGGAATGGCGTGCGGCCGCCCTGCGATGGGCACACCCGTCGGCGGCATCGACGAGCTCGTGCGCGACGGTGAGACTGGCTGGCTCGCGCACTCGACCGAACCGGAAGACGTGGCCGAGGCGCTTGACCGCTGCTGGCGCGACCGCGCGCGCTGGCCGCAGGCCGGACGCGCCGCACGCGACCTGGCCGCGCGCGCGTACGATCTCGAACCCGCGCACCGATTGCTGCTGGAGCACGTGCTCTCCGATGCGCGCAAGGGCTAAGGGCCTGTACGGATTTCGGCGATGGGAGGATCACCGTGTCGAAGTGCGGCGCGCAATCGGCCTAGCTGTCGTTGATCAGGAGGTTGTTCACGGGTCGTAGCGGCACCGAGCTGGGGTTGTTGAGACACTCAACCGGCAACGCCAGAGGACCTGTGAACATCCACAAGAATGCACGATTGACCCCGAAGCGTCGAGTGGAACTCGCGCGGCGGGCCCTGCGGCTCCACGCGAACCTGAGCGCGCTCGCCCGCGAGTTTGGGGTGTCGCGGCAGACGGCAGCGAAATGGCGGGAGCGCTGGCGGGCGGAGCAGCCCGCGCTGCTCGGGGATCACGCGAGTCGGCCGCGGCGCTGTCCGCACCGGCTGTCTCCGGTGCGGCGGCGCCAGATCGAGCGGCGCCGGCACTGGCGCTGGAGCTCGTTGCGCATCGCCCGTGACCTGCGCGTCCCGCTGCCCACGGTGGTCCGCGAACATCGCCGGCTCGGCCTGAACCGACTGAGTCGGCTGGATCCCCCGCGACCGGCGAACCGCTACGAGTGGCCTCACGCGGGCGATCTCCTGCATCTCGATGCCACGAAGCTCGGGCGCTTCGCCCGGGTCGGCCATCGGATTCACGGCGACCGCTCGCGGTACACCAGTCGCGCGGGCTGGGAGCATGTCCACGTCGCGATTGATGATGCCACCCGCGTCGCGTAT
>CAIRBD010000156.1 GCA_903876745.1 uncultured Gemmatimonadota bacterium | reverse complement strand
CGCGGTCGCGGTGTTCAACGTGGTAGCAGGCAGCGACCCGGCGGACGCAGTCACCGCGCCGGCCGACGCACACCGCGAAAAAGACTACAACACGTTCGTGAAGGCGGGCGGCCTCAAGGGAGCGCGCATCGGTATCCTGCGCCAGGCCTACGAGCGCACGGGGCTCGACAGCGAAGTGGTCGCAGTCTTCACGCGCGCCATCGACGCGCTCAAGAAAGAAGGCGCCACCATCGTCGACCCGGCGGGGATCGATTCCGTCAATGCCGTCACGCGCGCGGGCGGCGGCGGATGCAACCCGTTCAAGTACGACCTCGAACGCTATCTCGCCGCGCGCGCGCCGAACGCGCCGGTGCACACCATCAGGGAAGTGCTGCGCAGCGGCAACTACCACCCCACCGTGCAGCTACGCCTGCAGATGGCCGACACGGTCTCCGTGCCCCCCGAGGACAACCCGGGATGCAAAGCGCGCGAAGCGATGCGGGAACGGTTCCGCGCGGCCGTGCTCAAGATGATGGACGCGCTCAACCTCGACGCGCTCGTGTACCCCACGTGGAGCAACCCGCCGCGCCTCATCGGCGACCTCAACACGCCGGCCGGCGACAACTCGCAGCTGTTCGCGCCCACTACGGGCTTCCCGGCGATCACCGTGCCGATGGGCTACACCCGCAACAACACCCTCCCCGCGGGGATGACCTTCTTCGGCCGGCCGTGGAGCGAGGGCAAGCTCATCACCCTCGCCTACGGCTATGAGCAGGCGACGCACCATCGCAAAGCGCCGCCGCTCCCGGCCGTCGCCCGCGCCGCGCTCCCGAAGTGATCTGACGACGAGTAACTTCCCGCTGTACACCCACCACGATCACAGGACCTGACGTGCGCATCAGCGACATGAACTGGATGCAGGTGGAGGAGTACCTGCGTCACGACGACCGCGCGGTGCTGCCGCTGGGGAGCACCGAACAGCACAGCCACCTGCGGCTCACCGTCGACGCGATCCTCCCGGAACGCGTGGCCGCCGACGCAGCCGAGCCGCTCGGCGTGCCGGTGTTCCCCGTGCTGCCGTACGGCGTCACGCCATACTTCCGCGAGTTCCCGGGCTCGATCTCGCTGCGCGTCGAGACGCACTTGCGCGTGGTCGGCGACATCCTCGACGGCATGGCGCACAGCGGCTTCCGCCGCATCCTCATCGTCAACGGGCACGGCGGCAACGGCGCCGTGGCGCAGTACGCGCAGGAATGGGCCGCCGATCACGCGAACTGCCGCGTGCTCTTCCACAACTGGTGGAACGCACCGCGCACGTGGGCCAAGGTGCAGGAGATCGACCCGGTAGCGTCACACGGCTCGTGGATGGAGAACTTCCCCTGGACGCGCATCCCCGGCGTGGCGATGCCCGCGACCCAGCGGCCGATGGTGGATCTCGCCCGCGTGCGCGCGCTCGACCCGGTCGCGCTCCGCGCCTACCTCGGCGACGGCAACTACGGCGGATTCTACCAGCGGCCCGACGACGAACTGCTCGCCCTCTGGCAGATCGCCGTCGAGGAGACGCGCGAACTGCTCACCGGCAACTGGGGCGGCGCGTCGTAACGGCGCGGAACCACGATGCGGTGCCTCATCTGGGGAGCGGGCGCGATCGGCGGCACGATGGGCGCGTACCTCGCGCGCGCCGGCCACGACGTGACGATGGTGGACACGGTCGCCGAGCACGTCGCCGCGATCGCGCGTGACGGCATCCGCATCACGGGGCCGATCGAAGAGTTCAGCGTACGCGTGCCGGCGTTCACGCCGGAGCATCTCGCCGGCACGTGGGACACGATCATCCTCGCCACCAAAGCGCAGCACACCGAGACGGCAGTGCGCGCCCTCGCGCCGCATCTCGCCGCCAGCGGCTGCGTGATCTCCGCGCAGAACGGACTCAACGAACTCGCCATCGCCGCGGTCGTCGGCGCGGAGCGAACAGTCGGCGCGTTCGTGAACTTCGGCGCCGACTACCTCGAGCCGGGCGTGATCCACTACGGCGGACACGGCGCCGTGGTCGTCGGCGAGACGGACGGCTCCGTCACGCCGCGCGCCACCGCGATCCGCGACGCGTGGCGCGACTTCGACCCGCGCGCCATCGTCACGCCGAACATCTGGGGCTTCCTGTGGGGCAAAGAAGCGTACGGCGCGATGCTGTTCGCGACGGCGCTCACCAACGAGTCCATCGCCGACGCGCTCGCGATGCCGGCGTACCGGCCGCTCTACATCGCGCTGGCGCGTGAGATCAACGCCGTCGCCGCCGCACGCGGCGTCACTTCCGAAGGGTTCGACGGCTTCGATCCAAAGGCGTACCTGCCGTCGGCCGCGCCGGGCGCGGCGGAGCAATCGCTCGACGCGCTCGTCGCACACAACCGGAAGTCAGCGAAATCGCACAGCGGCATCTGGCGCGACCTCGCCGTACGCAAACGCCGCACCGAAGTGGACGCACAACTCGGGATCGTCGTGACGCTCGGCGCCGAAGCCGGCGTGCCGGCGCCCATCACCGCGCGGCTCGTGCAGCTCATCCACGAGATCGAGGACGCCACGCGCGCGCAGTCGGTGGAGAATCTCGCATTGCTCGCAGCAGAAACCATCGGCACGGCCAGCGCATGAACATCGACTTTACGGGGAAAGCCGCCATCGTCACCGGCGCGGCGCACGGTTTTGGGCGCGCCATCAGCCTGGCGTTCGCGAAACGCGGCGCGCACGTGTGGGCGTGCGACGTGGTCGGCGACGAACTGAGCGAGACCGAACAACTCTGCCGCGCAGCGGGCGGAACCTGCACCACGCGAACGGTGGACGTGCGCGACAAGCAGGCCGTGGACGCCCTCGTCGCCGACGCGGCGGCCGCCACGGGCTCCGTGCACATCCTCGTGAACAACGCCGGCGGCGTCCTGGGGCAGGTGGGACGCCCGCTCGAGGAAGTCACGCCGGAGCAGTGGCAGGCGATCTACGACGTGAACGTGACCGGCGCGTTCTACTTCGCGCAGGCCGTTGCGCCGGGAATGAAATCGGCGCGCGCGGGCCGCATCGTGAACATCTCGAGCGGCGCCGGGCTCGGCATCAGCCTCACGGGCATCCAGGCCTATGCGTCGGCAAAAGCCGCGCAGATCGGACTCACACGGCAACTCGCGCACGAACTCGGCCCCTGGGGCATCACCGTGAACAACGTCGCGCCGGGATTCGTGCGCTCGAATGCCGCGACCGAACGCCAGTGGGATTCCTACGGCGCCGACGGGCAGCGCGAATTGGTCGATCGCATCGCGCTCAAACGGCTCGGCTCGCCCGACGACATCGCCAACGGCGTGCTCTTCTTCGCGTCGGAACAGGCCGGCTGGATCACCGGGCAGGTGCTCTCGATCGACGGCGGCAAGTGATGGCGATCGAGCCCGTTCTCGCGCACCTCACCGCGCGGCACGACCGCATCCTTGCCGACCTCGTCACGTTCGCGTCCATCCCGAGCGTGAGCACCGACCCCGCGCACGCCAACGACATCACGGCGGCCGCGGCGTGGGTCGCCGACGCGCTCGCCGGCGCGGGGCCGATCGCCGTGCGCACCATCCCCACGCCGGGCAACCCGGTGGTGTACGGTGAATGGCTCGGCGCACCGGGCCAGCTCACCGTGCTCGTGTACGGCCACTACGACGTGCAGCCGCCCGACCCGCTCGAGAAGTGGACCACGCCGCCGTTCACGCCGACGGTGCGCGACGGCCGGCTGTTCGCGCGCGGCGTGTCGGACGACAAAGGCCCGATGCTCGTGCCCATCGAGGTGGCGCGCTCGTACTTCGCGACCGCGGGCGCGCTGCCGCTGAACGTGAAGTTCATGTTCGAAGGGGAAGAGGAGATCGGGAGTCCGAGTCTCGACGCCTTCATCCGCGAACACCAAACGCTGCTCGCCGCCGACGTCGTGCTCTCGGCCGACGGCGCGATGTGGCGCGCCAGCGAACCGTCGCTCACGGTGGCGAGCCGTGGACTCACCGAACTCGAGTTCACACTCACCGCCGCAGCCAAGGATCTGCACTCGGGGCGCCACGGCGGCGCCGTCGCCAACCCGCTGCACGCGATGGCGCGGCTCGTCGCGTCGCTGCACGACGACAACGGCCGCGTGGCCGTCCCGGGTTTCTACGACAAGGTCCTCGAGTTGCCTCCCGTCGAACGCGCCGCCATCGCGGCACTGCCGTTCGACGAGGCCGCATACCTCGCACAGGTCGGCGCACCGGCGGGATTCGGCGAGAAAGGCTACACCCTTCTCGAGCGCAACTGGACGCGACCCACACTCGAAGTGAACGGCATGTGGGGCGGCTACGAAGGGCCGGGACAGAAGACCGTCATCCCCAGCGAAGCGCACGCCAAGATCACCTGCCGGCTCGTGCCGCATCAGGATCCCGACGACATCGCGGCGCTCATCGCGCGCCATCTCGAAACGCACGTGCCGCCGGGCACGCGCCTCACGGTCGAGCTGGGCAGCCACGGCACGCCCGCGGCACACATCGCCATCGACCATTTCGCGCTCGCCGCGGCCGACGCGGCGCTGCAGGCGGTGTACGGCGTGCGGCCGCTCTACGTGCGCATGGGCGCCACCGTGCCGATCATGGAACTGTTCAAGCGCAACATGGGGCTCGACACCGTCTTCTTCTCGTTCTCGACCGCCGACGAAGACTATCACGCCCCCAACGAGTTCTTCCGCGTGCACCGCCTGCACGAGGGGCTCGAGGCGTGGGCACGCTACTTCTCGCTGCTCGCCGAGGCGCGCGCATGACACATCCCGCTGGATCCGAGGCCGAGGCGACCGTCGAACTCGCGAAGGGCGAAGCCGACGTCGAGGCGCACAGCGCCGGGCTCAAGAAGGAACTCGGTGTGCGCGACCTCGCGCTCACGCAGATCCTGTTCATCGTGGGGCTCACGTGGATCGGCGTGGCCGGCAAGCTCGGCTCGTCGCACGTGGTGTTCTGGCTGCTCGCGCTCGTGCTCTTCTACCTGCCGTCGGCCGCCGTGGTGATGTACCTCAACCGGCTGATGCCGCTCGAGGGTGGCCTGTATCAATGGGCCAAGCTCGGCTTCAATCAGACCGTCGGCTTTCTGCTCGCGTGGAACCTCTGGCTCTACGTGATCGTGTTCACGTCGGAGATCGGGCTGCAGGCGGCGACGTACCTGTCGTACGCCATCGGGCCGAGTGCGGCGTGGATGACGACGAGCACGTGGTTCGCGGCGTTCTCGTCGGCGGTGATCCTCACGCTGATGGTCGTCGCCTCGACGATCGGCCTCTCGGTGGGGAAGTGGGTGCACAACTCCGGCGGCGTGATGATGCTCATCGTCTTCGGCGCGCTGATGCTCCTGCCGGTGCTCGGTCTCCTCACCGGCCACCTGAAGGAGTTCCATCCGTTCCGCACGAAGATGCCGGAACTCTCCCTGCTCAATCTCAACATCCTCGGCAAGCTGGGCTTCGGCGCGCTCGGCGGATTCGAGTACATCGCCATCCTCGCCGGTGAGACGAAGGCGCCTGCGAAGTCGGTGGGTCGCTCCGTGCTCATCGCCGCGCCGATCATCGCGCTGATGTTCGTGCTCGGCACGGCCACCGTGGTCGCCTATGTGCCGACGAACGACATCGACCTCATCGGGCCGCTGCCGCAGGTGCTGCGCGCGGGCTTCGGGCCGTTCGGCATCGCGGGGCCGCTCGTGACGATCGCCATCCTGATGACGCTCGCGATGCGCGTGGCGCAGGCCACCTTCAGTTTCACCGCGGTGACGCGCTTGCCGATGGTCGCCGGCTGGGACCGCATGCTGCCGGCGTGGTTCAGCCGCCTGCACGCGAAGTATCAGACGCCGGTGAATTCCATCGTGCTCGTGGCCGTGTGCTCGTTTGCGCTGGCGCTGCTGAGCAACATCGGCGTGGGGCAGGCCGAGGCGTTCCAGTTGCTGTTCAACGGAGGCGGGATATTCTACGCGCTCACGTACATGGTGATGTTCGCGATCCCGCTGTTCGGTCTGCGCGGCGTGACGCCGCGGCCGCCGCTCTGGCTCAAGGTGGCGTCCACGTCGGGACTGCTGATGACGCTGCTGTACATCGTCCTCTCGGTGTTCCCGATCATCAAGGTGGAGAGCGTGGCGACGTTCGCGATGAAGATCTCCACGGTGATCGTGGTGATGAACCTCGTAGGCGTGGGGATCCTGCTCGCGGCACGCCGTCGCGCGGCGCGCGACGAAGCGGCGTCGAACTAGCGCGCGCCCGCACCGCCGCGTCATGCCGCCATCGCAGCGATACCTGCGTTACGTCGCCATCGGCGACAGCTCCACCGAAGGGCTCGAAGATCCGAATCCGGACGGCACGTACCGTGGGTGGGCCAATCGCTTCGCCGAGCACGTGGCGGCGGCGCAGGCCGAGCCGCTGCTCTACGCGAACCTTGCCGTGCGCGGTCGCAAGACGCGTGAAGTACGCGACGAACAACTCGCCCTCGCGCTCGCCATGCAGCCCGACCTCGCAACCGTCTTCGCCGGCGTGAACGACGTGGCGCGCGCGTCGTGCGACGTGCCGCGTGTCGCGGCCGATCTCGAGTTCATGTTCGCCTCGCTGCGTGCGCAGGGCGCCACGGTGCTCACCATCACCATGCCCGATCTCTCGGCCGTGGTGCCGCTCGCGAAGCTCATGCGTGAGCGCCTGCTCGTGCTCAACGATCTCGTGCGCGCGGCGGCCGAACGCACAGGCACGCACTGCATCGATCTGGACGGCAGCGACGTCACGCGCGATCTGCGGCTCTGGCACCCCGACCGGCTCCACGCCAATACCGAGGGGCACCGGCGCATCGCGCTCGCCCT
>CAIRBD010000155.1 GCA_903876745.1 uncultured Gemmatimonadota bacterium | reverse complement strand
TGGGCTTCGTCGCGCGCCTGCTGCAGCAGACGCAGTGCGGGCGAGCGGCGCGAGAGATGCAACGCCTCGGCGCGCCCGAGCACGAACACCTCCTCCTCGCGCTTCGCCAGCGAGATGAGCGGGATCCGCTCGAGACCGAGCTGCGCGAGCGACTCGGCGGCGGCGCTGAGCTGTCCCTTTCCGCCGTCTACCACGATGAGGTCGGGGAGCGACTTCCCTTCCTCGACGCGGCGCTTGAAGTATCGCCCCACCACTTCGCGCATCGACGCGAAGTCGTCCGGCCCGTGCGCCTCGTCCACGCTCTGCACCTTCATCGTGCGATACTCGCTGCGGCGCGGCCGGCCGTTCTCGAACCACACGATGGAGCCGACGCTGTCCTTGCCCTGCGACGTGGAGTTGTCGAAGCACACGAGCGAGCGCGGGATCTTCTGCAGCCCGAGTTCGCGGCCGAGTTCGTACACCGGGTCGGCTGCGCGTTCGTCCGCCTCGAGCCCGGCGAGCTTGAACTCCTCCAGCAGGTGCCGCGCGTTCTGCTCGGCGAGGTCGATCAGTTCCCGGCGCGGACCACGCTGCGGGAGGAGCACCTGCGTGCTCGGCAACGACTCCTCGAACAGCGGCCGGTCGACGAAGTCGAACGGCAGCAGCAGCTCGGCGGCGCGTTCGTGCGCGGCCAGATAACTGGCCACCAGATAGGCGCCCAGTACGTCGGCGTCCGCCTCATCCTCGATGTGCTCGAGGAAGCGATGCTCGCGGGCGAGCAGGCGTCCGCCCCGGATGCGCAGCAGCGCGACGCAGGCGTCCTCTCCGTCGCGCGCGTAGCCCACCACGTCGCGGTCTCCGCCCTCCACCTCGAGAACGACCGTCGGCTCCTCCATATGCTGCAGATGCGTGAGCGCGTCACGCAGCTCGGCGGCGCGCTCATACTCCATCGCCTCCGAGGCGGCCGCCATGCGCTCCTTCACCCGGCGCACGACTTCCTCAGTGCGGCCGTCGAGGAACCAGACGACTTCATCGATCATCGCCCGATAGTCGGGCTGCGACTGCGCGCCGATGCACGGGCCCTTGCAACGCTTGATGTAGTAATCGAGGCAGGCGCGCTCGGGCATCTCGGCGGGCATGTCGTACCGGCACGACCGCACCGTGAAGATGCGTTTCACCACGTTCATCGCCCGTCGCATCGCGCCGACGTCGGTGTACGGGCCAAAGTAGCGCGCGCCGTCGTCCGTCACGCGGCGCGTGACGTACACTCTCGGGTACGACTCCTGCACCGTCACCTTCACATAGGGATACGATTTGTCGTCGCGAAGGACGATGTTGAATCGCGGCCGGTGTTCCTTGATCAAGTTGTATTCGAGGATCAGCGCGTGCGTCTCCGTCGGCACGACGATCGTCTCGAGATCGGCCACCTGCTGCATGAGCATGTGGGTCTTCGGGCTGTGCGTTGCATCGGCGGCATAGTACGAGCGCACGCGCGGCCGGAGCCGCTTCGCCTTGCCCACGTACAACACCTCGCCGTCGTGCCCCTTCCACAGGTACACGCCCGGCGTCTCGGGCAGGTGCGCGAGCTTCGACTGGATCGCCTCGGGAACCGGCGTCACGACCGTTCCACCCGCACCCGCCCGCGGTGCCGCATCGCCGTCAGCCGCGCGCGACGAGACGCCGCAGGCGCCCCATCATCGCTTGCGCCTCTTCGACGCCGAGCAACGACGTGATCGTGAAGTAGGCGAAGCCATAGAGCGGGAGCGCCACGCAGCCGAGCACGACCGGCACACCGGTGCCGAGCACCAGTTTCGCACCCAGCGCCGGCAGCGCGCTCACCGCGGCGCAAAGCCAAAGACGTCCCACGTACCGCCCACCGACCCCCGCATCGCCGATGCGGCGGGCGAGCGCGCGGCGCAGCAGGAAGAACTCGAGCCACGCCGCGATGCCCGCCGACACGGTCAGGCCGGCCACACCCCACTTCGGCGCGATGCCGATCCACCCGGGCACCCAGAGCGACGCGACCACGCCGAGTACGATCGTCAACGTGACGCGCAGCGTCGCGAAGAGGAACGGGGTTCGCGTATCGCGCAGCGCGTAGAACGTCGATGCATACAGGCGCCCGAGCGTGCCGGCGAGGAGTCCCACCGCCGACCCAGCCAGCACACTCCACAACCATACCATCTCGGTGCGGCCCAGTCGCCCGGTCTGATAGAGCAGCCCCCCGACGATGTCGCCGAGCACGAGGAATGCCACGGCGCTGGGCACCACGTAGAACGCGATGCGGTGCAGGCCGTCGTGCAGCCGCCGCCGCAGCGCCGCCGCGACGGCCTCCTCGCTCCCGAGCTCGCTCGACATCGCCGGGAGCTCCGCCGCCGACACCGACATCCCGAACAGCGACACGGGAAGCACCGTGATGACCTGTGCATAGCCGAGGATGGCCACCGCCCCGCCCGGCAGCAGCGACGCGATGACGCCGTCGGCCAACGCGGAGAGCTGCACGACGCCGCGCCCGATGAACACGGGAAGGAAGTTGCGAAGCACCGTGAGGACATGCGGGTTGCTGACGGCGAAGCGGACGCGCATGCGTCGTTCCACGCGCAACACCGTCGGCAACTGCACCATCACCTGCGCCACGCTGCCGACCACCGAGGCCCACGCCACCCACGCCGCCATCGACGCCTGATCCGCCATCTCGCCGACGGAGGTCGACCCGCGCCAGAGCAGCACGCCGATGATCACGATGTTCATCGCGACCGGCGACGCATACGAGAGGAAGAAGCGCCGGTGCGAGTTCAGGATGCCGAGTGTCCAGGCCGAGAGCACCAGCAACCCGACGCCCGGGAACGTGATCTGTACGAGCAGCACGGTGAGGTCGCGCTTCTCGGCCAGAAAACCCGGCGCAACGACCAGCGGCACGATCACCGGCGCGAGGACGATACCGAGCAGCACGAGCACCGTGCTCGTCAGCGCGAGCAGCGCGCCGATCGCGCCGGCCACGCGCCCCGCCTCGACCTCATCCCCCTCAGCGAGCAGTCGCGCATACACGGGGATGAACGACGCCGACAGCACGCCTTCGCCGAACAGGTTCTGCAGGAAGTTCGGGAACCGGAAGGCCGCGGTGAGCGCGTCCATCGCGTCGCCCGCGCCGAGATAGTGTCCGAGCAGACGATTGCGGACGAGACCGAACACCCGGCTCAGCAGGATGCCGGCGGCGATCAGCGCCGCGCCACCGCCGCGCCGCGGCGCTCGCTCGTTCACCGGGTGCCGATCACCGTACCGGCGTGCATCGCGGCGCCGGCCTGAAGCTGCGCGAGGAAGGGCGCGCCATGCCGCGCCATCAGCGGCACGAAGTTCAGGCGGCGCTCCTGCCGTTCGCCCTGCGGGACGAGTGCCGCCCGGATGGACGCGAGGTCGCGCACCGCCTCCGTTTCGGCGCTCGTCGCGGCCGCGCGCAGCCGTCGCTCGAGCCGCTCGATGCGATGACGCAACTGCGCGCGGGCGCCGTCGAGCACCTCCTGTGAGACGAGGTGCCTCGCTTTCTGCGCCGACGCTACCGCGCCCAACCGCTCCTCCATCGCGTGGCGGAGCGCGTCGATCGATTCGCGCACGTTCGCCGGCATCGCGCGCTCGCCGATGCGCCGTTCCGCCGCATGCGGCTGCCGCACGTCGTCGTACACCATCCCGAGCCGTCCCAGCATCCGGTCCACGGCCGGCTCGATGATCGTCGCCGACCAGCGCGGCACGACGAGTGGCGTCGCGGCACCCATCGCCTCCGCGACGGCGCCGACCTGCGCGAAGTACGCGACCTCGCCCGGGCCGCCCACGTACGCGACACTCGGCAGCAACCGCCGTTCGACCACGGGACGCAGCAGCACCGTCGGCGAGAGCACCACGTCGTCGCGCTGCGCCGCATCGGCGGCCTGCGCGAGCGGCACCCGCTCCTTGATGCCGACGCTACTGCGGAACACGATCGACAGGCGCGGCACGCGCGCCACCTGCGCGCGGTAGCCCGCCCGCTCGATGGACACGATCCGCAGCGCGAGCGCTTCGTCGATCACCGACGCCCGTTCGAGCGCCTCGTTCAGCGTGACGCGCGCCGCCGCCCGCACCGTGGGATGCCAGGCGTCCAGCACACCGATCCCGAGCGGCTCCAACACCGAGCGGAGGAATCCCACGTACGCGCCGCCGACGGTGGCGCCCTCGTGATAGTGCCGCTTGAGCGAGTCGAGCAGGTCGGACTGCGCGCCGGCGCCCGTCGCGTCGAGTAGCGCCGACATCTGCTCGGTCACGCTCCCCAGCGGCATCTGCGACATCACGAGGCCGTCCTGCCCGTGCCTCGGGATGGCGATGCGTCGACACTCCGACCCGATGTTGACGTACGTGAAGCTGGCTTCCTCGAAGTCCGCGTCGTCGGTGGCGGCCCAGAACAACGGCGCGCACGGGATGCCGATCTCGCGCTCGAGCCGGTCGGCCAGCGCGAGCGCAGACATCGCTTTGAGCCACGTGTAGCCGGGGCCGCCGAAAAGGCCAGGCTGCTGCCCCGTGGTGACGAGGATGCCGTGCCCCGACGCCACGCGCTCCAGCCGCTCCGCTGCCGCACCG
>CAIRBD010000154.1 GCA_903876745.1 uncultured Gemmatimonadota bacterium | reverse complement strand
TCAGCGTGATGCGGCCTGCCGCCGAACTCACGGGTGCCTGGTTTGCCTCGACCCTCGCCGACCTTGCCGGCCGGGCCGTGAGAGGGCGCGCGGCGGCGCGGCACGCGTGGCACGCGCGCGTGCGCTACGTGGGACAGGGGCATGAGCTCGACGTGCCGTGCGCGCCGTCGGACGACGGCGAGGCGCTCGCCGCGCGCTTCACGCACGTGCATCAGGCACGGTACGGCTTCACCCTCGACCGCCCGGTGGAAGTCGTCGCGCTGCGGGTGGCCGCGATGGGCGAACCGGTGCCGGTGAACTTCAGCGTGCCGCTCCCCGTGGAGCGCACTTTGACGGGGCCGCGCGTCGTGACGCTCGCCGATGCCACGATGGTCGTCGCCGCAGGGTGGCGCGCCCGCGCGCTCGAGATCGGCGGCTGGCTGCTGGAGCGCACATGAGCGATACGCCGCTGTTCGATCCGCTCGACCTCGCCGTCATGTCGCACGCCGTCGCGATGATCGCCGAGGAGATGGGCACGGTGCTCGAGCGCGGCGCGCTCTCGCCGAACATCCGTGAACGGCGTGACGCGTCGTCGGCGCTGTTCGACGCGTCGGGACGGATGGTCGCACAGGCGGCGCATATCCCGGTGCACCTCGGCGCGATGCCCGAGTCGGTGCGCGCCGTGCGGGCGCGCGATCCGGAACCTGGCGACCTCTACATCCTGAACGATCCCAATCACGGCGGCTCGCACCTGCCCGATCTGACGATGGTCGAAGCCATCGGACACGGCGGCGACGTGGTGGGCTATGCGGCGGTGCGCGCGCACCACGCGGACGTGGGCGGCATGAGCCCCGGTTCGATGCCGCAGGGCGCGACCGAACTCGTGCAGGAGGGGATCATCCTGCCGCCCGTGCGCCTCGGGCGCGGCGCCGACACCAATCACGACGTGCTCGAACTCATCCTCGCGAACGTGCGCACGCCGGCTGAGCGCCGCGGCGATCTCGCGGCCCAGCGCGGCGCCTGCGCCGCCGGTGCCGCCGGGTGGCGCATGCTGCTCGAACGGGAGGGCGCCGCGCGCCTGGGTGCGGCGACGAGCGCGCTGCTCGATTACGCCGAACGCCGCGCCCGCGCCCGACTCCGCGAGATCGGAGACGTGACCGGCCGTGCCGGAGATGCGCTGGAGGGCGACGGCGCGAGCGACCAGCCCGTGCCCCTGCAGGTGGCGCTCACCATCCGCGACGGTGAACTCTCGCTCGATTTCGCCGGCAGTTCGCCGCGCGTGCGCGGCAACGTGAACGCGCCGCTTGCCGTCACGCGCTCCGCCGCGCTCTTCGTGCTGCGCTCGCTGCTCGACGACGACGTCCCCACCAACGACGGCATCGCGCGCGCCATCGTCATCGCCACGCCCGACGACTGTGTGCTGAACGCGAAGTGGCCCTCGGCCGTCGCCGCGGGCAACGTGGAGACCTCGCAGCGCGTCACCGACCTGCTCTTCGCCGCCTTCGCCGACGCCGGCGTGCCCGTGCCCGCACAGGGGCAGGGGACGATGAACAACATCACGTTCGGCGGCACCGGCTGGACGTTCTACGAGACGCTCGGCGGCGGACAGGGGGCGAGTGCCAAGGGGCCCGGGCCGAGCGCCGTGCACGTGGGGATGAGCAACACGCGCAATACGCCCATCGAATCGCTGGAGCGCAGCTATCCCATCGTCATCGACGAGTACGCCGTCCGCCGCGGCTCGGGCGGCGCGGGCCTCCATCGCGGCGGTGACGGCGTGATCCGGCGCTACCGCGTGATGGAGCGCTGCACGGTCACGCTGCTCACCGAACGCCGGGCCCGCGCGCCACGCGGCGCCATGGGGGGCGCCGACGCCCTCGCCGGCCGCAACCTGCTCAACGGGAATGTGCTCCCCGCGAAGTGCCGCGTGGAGCTCCAGAGCGGCGACGTGGTGACGATCGAGACGCCGGGAGGCGGTGGATGGGGGAAGGCGTAGCCCCCGGTCGCTCGACGGCCGCGCCCCCGCGCCGGGCGTGCGTTAGCTGAGATTCGCCCGGCTGCCCGCCGACGGGGTCGGTGTGCGCCGCACCAGCTCGAACACCCGCGCCTCGACGAACGCCGCGAGCAGCGCCTGGTCGAGCGCGCCGTGCTTGGCCTCGTCCTCGAGGATGTCGAGCGCGCGCTCCGCCGGCACGGCGCGCTTGTACGGCCGGTCGGTGGCCGTGAGCGCGTCGTAGATGTCGCTGATCGTCATCATCCGCGTCTGCACGGGGATGGACTCTGCCGAGACCTGTCGGGGGTAGCCCTGACCATTCAGCTTCTCGTGGTGGCCGTAGGCGATCTGCGGGATGCCCTTGAGCGCGGTCGTCCACGGGATGTGCTCGAGGAACCGGAACGTGTGCGTCACGTGCGACTCGATCTCGCGGCGCTCGCGCGCGTCCAGGTTCCCCTTGTTGATCATCAGGTACTTCAGTTCTTCGTCCGAGAGCAGCGGCTTCTCCGTGCCGTCGAAGTCCACGAACACACTCGCGTTGATCTCCTCGAGTTCCTCGAACGTCCCTTCGGGGAGGATCGTCGGTTCGTTGGCCCGCACGATGGAGTCGAGGAACCGCTGCAGCTGCTCGCGCTGCACGCGGCGCACCTGGTCGAGGTTGCTCAGCACGTCGGTGTAGCGCTCCCGCCCGTGCGAGAACAGATATTCGGCGCGTTCCCGCTCGTACTGCAGGTCGGCGCGCTGCAGCAGGTACTGGAACCGGTGCTTGATGATCGCGAGGTCGCTCGGGTAGAGCTTCTTCTGCTTCACGAGCACCTGTTCGCGCACCCCTACCTTGCCGAAGTCGTGCAGGAGCGAGGCGTAACGGATCTCGCGCATCTGCTCGCGGCTGAACTTCTGGTTCACGTACGGACCGTTGCCGTGGCGGTCGATCGCCTCGGCGAGTCCGCAGGTGAGCGTGGCGACGCGCGCCGAGTGGCCGCTCGTGGTCGGGTCGCGCGATTCGATCGCCGTCACCGACGCCATCACGAACCCTTCGAACAGCCGCTCGATGTCTTCGTAGAGGCGGCTGTTCTCGATCGCCACCGC
>CAIRBD010000153.1 GCA_903876745.1 uncultured Gemmatimonadota bacterium | reverse complement strand
TCGCGCGCGAGATGCTCAAGATGATGACGGACATCAACGGCAAGTACCTGACGTTGATCGGCCGCACGATCGGCGAGCGCGACAAGGTGAGTTGCGAGACGTGCCACCACGGCCTCGCCCGCCCGATGTCGCTGCGCGGCGCGCTCGCCGGCGCCGTGGAAGCGAAGGGCGCCGACTCGGCGACGGCGCTGTATCGCGAGCTGCGTGCCAAGTATTACGGCGCGGCGGCCTACGACTTCAGCGAGACGTCGCTCACGCGCGCCGCCGGCGAGTTGTCGCAGACGAACCGCCCGGCGGCGTTGTCGCTGCTCAAGCTGAATCTCGAGTTCTTCGAGAAGTCGGTGGGCACGTATCAGGGCATCGCGCAGATCTCGCTGGCCGGCGGCGATACCGCGGCGGCTGTGGGCGCGATCAAGAAGGCGATCGAACTGCAGCCGAACAATCCGCAGCTGCAGAACATGTTGAATCGTCTGGCGCCGAAGCCCTAAGAACTGAACAACGCCTCAGATTGGCGCAGGTACAGCAGGAACGGAACAACGCCGCGGGTTTTCGCAGGTACTACAGGAACGGAACAACGCCGCGGGTTGACGCAGGTACTACAGGAACGACAAACGACTGGGGGAACGACAGCCTGTGTGGCGGGCTGTCGTTCCCCCTATTCGTTTCTGTAGGACCTGCGTGAACCTGCGGCGTTGTTGAGTCGTATCTGCGCCCATCTGAGGCGTTGTTGCGTAGTACCTGCGAAGACCTGCGGCGTTGCTAAGCAGTACCTGCACAGATCTGAGGCGTTGTTCAGTTCACGCCATCACGAACGCCCGCACCGGAAACGTCCCGAACCCCTTCACCTTCACCGGCACGGCGAAGAACCGCCCACCCTGCTCCGGTGCGGCGGCGAGCCCGCACATGTGCTCGCAGATGGGGATGTCGTGTTTGAGCAGTATCGAATGCACCGGCCGCTCGCCCGTGTCGGTGGAATCGATATTGAACGAGTCGATCCCCACGAACGCCGCGCCCGCCTTCACGAGCCACTCGGCGAGTTCGCCGGTGAGATGCGGATGCTTCTCGTGGTACGCATCCGTGCGCCAGTGCCGGTCCCACCCCGTCTGCACGAGCACGGCGCGCCCGCGCACCTGGTCCTCGGTGAACGGCAGCCGGTCGATGTGCCGGTCGGCGCCGGTGGGGAAGCGGGCGATGACACAATCGAGGTTCGCGAGCGACTCGAGCGGCAACTCAGAGAGATCCTTCCCGTCGGCGTAGCGGTGAAACGGGCTGTCCACGTACGTGCCCGTGTTCGCCACCATCTCGATCTTGCCGATCTGGAACTCATAGCCCGGCGCGTAGCGCTCGCGTGAGGCTTCGCGGCTGAGGTAGTCGCAGATGATCGGCGCTGGGAGCCCTTTGTACGTGACCATCCCGTGCTCGACGGTGTGGCTGCAGTCGATCAGGCGCGCGGTGGTGGCGTGCGGCATCGAACCTCCTCCAAAAGGACTTCGAACGGACGTTCGTTCGCGGACTCTGGCCTTCGTCCGTAACTTAGGATATGCGTACCCCCCTCCGCCTCCTCACGATCGCCGCGATCGCAGGCACGAATGTGCTGCGCGCCCAGCCCGTCACGCCAGCGTCGCTCGCCGCCCAGACGGTTCCGCGTGCCGACACGACAGTCATGCTGCACGCGGGCGGACTCGACTTGCTCGCCGAGTTGCGCGTGCCGCTGGGCAACGGTCCGCATCCACTCGCGATCGTCATCCACGGTGGATGCTGGATGACCAAGTTCGCCGACTACAAATACATGCGCCCGATGGCCGAGGCGTTGCGGCAGGACGGGATCGCGACGTTCACCATCTCGTATCGTCGGGCGGATGAGACCGGCGGCGGGTGGCCCAGCACGTTCCTCGACGTGGCGGCGGCCGCAGCGATGGTGCGCGACCTCGCGCCGCGCTATCACCTCGACCTCACCCGCGTGATCGCGACCGGACATTCGGCCGGCGCGCATCTCGCGCTCTGGCTCGCCGCGGCGCCCAAGCTGCCGGCGGGGAGCGCCGTGCGTCCCGCCACCGCGTCGCTCCCCATCGCGGCCGTGGTCGCGCTCGACGGCCCCGGCGACCTCGCCGCGGCCAACAGCGCCATCACGCAGATCTGCGGCGGGCCGGTGCTCGAGCAGCTCCTCGTGAGCAAGCCCGGTGAGAAAGCCGACCGGTGGCACGATGCCTCGCCCTCGT
>CAIRBD010000152.1 GCA_903876745.1 uncultured Gemmatimonadota bacterium | reverse complement strand
CGACGACGACCCGCTGCTCCTCCCAGTCGGCATGCGAGGCGTCGAGAACGTGCAGGAGCATGTCGGCCGCGCTGACTTCCTCGAGCGTCGCGCGAAAGCTGGCGACGAGGTGGTGCGGCAGTTTGCGGATGAACCCGACCGTATCGGTGACGAGGCACTCGGCGCTCGCCGACCGGCCGAGCGACACTTCCCGCGTCAATGGATCCAGCGTCGCGAACAGCCGATCCTCGATGAACACATCCGTCGCAGCGCTCAGACCGCGGAGGACGGAGCTCTTCCCCGCGTTGGTGTAGCCGACGAGCGCCACGCGGAACGTCCCACTGCGGCCCTTTCGCTGCACCGCACGGCTCTTCCGCACCTCCTCGAGTCGCTCCTTCAGCAACTTGATCCGGTGTCCCACCAGCCGTCGGTCCGTCTCCAACTGCGTTTCACCCGGGCCTCGCACGCCGATCCCGCCCCTGAATTTCTCGAGGTGCGTCCACATCCGCGTGAGCCGCGGCAGCGAATACTCCAGCTGCGCCAGCTCCACCTGCATCTTCGCTTCGGCGCTCCGCGCCCGCACCGCGAAGATATCGAGGATGAGCTCGGCGCGATCGATGACCCGCTTGGCGAGTTCGCCCTCGAGGTTCTTCCCCTGCGCCGGCGTCAACTCGTCATCGAAGATGACGACGGTGGCTTCGGTCGAGGCGATCAGCTCCCGCAGTTCGTCGAGCTTCCCCTTCCCTATGTATGTGGACGGGTCCGGCCGATCGATGTTCTGCGTGAGCGTCCCCACGACGAGAGCGCCGGCGGTGTCCGCGAGCCGCCCGAGTTCCTCGAGATGCTCGTCCACCATATGCCGCGCGTTCGTCCGCTTGAGCGGCGCCCCGATGAGGATGGCGCGCTCCTGATGCGGCGCCAGGTCGATCATGTCGCGTGACAGATCAGAACCCTCGCATGGCGTCGTACCGCCCTTTGCTCTCGTACGGTCGGGTGAAGTCGCCCACCGGCGTCGACACCGTCACGTTGCCCGCCACCCGATAGTTCACGCTCCCCGTCCCCGTCAGCGCCTTCGCGGCGCCGAGCAGTTCCTGGATGGTGAACGTGACGGGCAGGACCACCTCGCTCTTCGTCCCCTGCGTGAGGGTCACGAGCTTCGTGATCTCGCCCATCGCCACCTTGTTGGTGTCCACGAAGAGCGTGTACGTCACGCGCGTGGCGTCCAGCCGATAGTTGTTCGGATTGTAGACGTCGAGGATCACGTCAAGCGATCCACCCTGGAGACCCACGCCCTTCACGCGCACGTCCTTCAGTTCCACGACGGGCGACGCGAAGGTCCCGCGGCCCAGCGACGCGCATCCGGCTGCCGCGAGCAGCACCATCGCGGCCACCGACCAAGCTCTCCGATACCTCATGACCCACGCTCCCGCGTCATCTCGTCTCGCAACTCGGCCCACCAGGCGAGCCGTTTGGCCACGTCCTTCTCGAATCCGAAGGACGTTGGCACGTAGAACACGGCGCCCCGGACTTCGTCCGGCAGGTACTCCTGTGGAAGGTAGCCTTCCGGCACGTTGTGAGCGTATTGATACCCCTCGCCGTAGCCCAGGTCCTTCATCAGGCCGGTGGGGGCGTTGCGGATGTGCTTGGGAACGGCCGCGGCCGGCGTCCGCCGAGCCGCCTCACGGGCCGCGCCCCACGCTTCGTAGACCCGGTTGCTCTTCGGCGCCGTCGCCAGATACACCGCCGCCTCGGCGAGCGCCAGTTCCCCTTCGGGCTGGCCGAGGAAGTGATAGGCGTCCCGGGCCGCGATGGTGAGCTCCATGGCGCGCGGGTCGGCGAGGCCGACGTCTTCGGTGGCGAAACGCACCATGCGACGCGCGATGTACATCGGGTCTTCCCCGCTGTCGATCATGCGAGCCAGCCAGTAGAGGGCGCCCTGAGGGTCGCTGCCGCGGAGGGCCTTGTGGAGGGCGGAAATGAGGTTGAAGTGCTCTTCGCCGGACTTGTCGTAGCGGGCGGCGCGCCATTGCAGAGCTTCGCGTATTGAGGCTTGGCTTAATTCTACCGCAGAGGTCGCCAAGGTCGCAGAGGACTGCAACTGATTGGTGGACAACTGCGCGGCGGCTTCTAGGACCGTGAGGGAGCGTCTTGCGTCGCCGTCGCTTTCGGTGGCGAGCATCTCGAGGGCATCGTCCGCGATGGTCACCCCGGTCTCGCCAAGGCCATGGTCTTTGTCCGTCAGGGCCCGCTGGACCACCGACTTGATGTCGTCCTTGGTCAGCGACTCCAGCACGTACACCCGCAGGCGGCTCAGGAGGGCCCCGTTGAGCTCGAAACTCGGGTTCTCCGTGGTCGCGCCTATCAGGGTGAGGGTTCCGGCCTCTACGTGCGGCAGGAGGGCGTCCTGCTGCCCCCGGTTGAACCGGTGGATCTCGTCGATGAACAGGATGGTCCGCACGCCGGCCTGCACCCGACGCTCCGCCTCGGCAACCACCTCGCGTATGCGCGGGATGCCGTCGGTGACCGCCGAGAAGGGGATGAGCTCGCCCTTGGCGTACTTGGCGATCAGGCGGGCGAGGGTGGTCTTTCCCGTTCCCGGGGGGCCCCAAAAGAGGATGGAGCCGG
>CAIRBD010000151.1 GCA_903876745.1 uncultured Gemmatimonadota bacterium | reverse complement strand
TCGTCGACGATGCGCTGGACGACTTCCTGGTTCTTGTCGCCGAGCATGCCGAAGGCGCCGAGCGAGGCCTTGTCGGCGGGGATGGACTGCCTGCCCAGCCAGGTACCGTTGGCGAACTGGTAGAAATCCGCGCAGGGAGCGCAGGTGGTGTCGAGGTTGGCGCGGTCGAGCGGCTTGGTCTGCGCGCGCTGGGCGAGCAGGGGCGCAGCGAGCGCGACCACGAAGGTCGCGAGGGCCGCGAGGCGGCGGAGTGACATCGAAGGACTCACGCGTTGAGGGCAGGCGAGCGACGGTCGACAGCAAAGATGAACGTAACTGCCGGCGCGCGCGAGGATTCGGGTGGGCGAGTTGCCAATCCTGCCCCGTTGGGCGTACGCTTTGGGCATGACCGCCATCATCGAAGCCGACGCCATCTACGACATCAAGCGCCCGTTCTTCTCGTTCTTCGACCGGACGTTCCGTGTGTACGACGCCAGCGGGGCGATGGTCCTGTTCGTGCGACACCCGGTGATGCGGTTGCGCGCCGAGTTCCAGATGTTCGCCGACGAGGCCATGCAGAATCCGGTCGCCGTCATCCGGGCCCGGGAGATGGTCGCGATCAACTTCACGTACGACGTGACCGACCCGACCACAGGACAATGGCTCGGCACGCTGCAGACGCGCGGGTTCCGGTCGATCGTGCGCGACACGTGGGACCTGCTCGGCGAGAGCGAGCAGCCGATCGGGCTCATGGTCGAGGACGGGTGGTCGCTGCTGCGGCACCTCGTCCCCCTCCTGACGGGCCGTTGGCACATGGAGATCGGCGGGCAGACGGTGGCGCGCCTCCATCAGCTGTTCCGGTTCTTCACCAAGGAGTACGTGCTGACGATCCACGCCGCGCGCAGTGGCGCCGATCCGCGCTTCATCATGGCCTGCGCGCTGCTGGCGCTGATGCGGGAGAACCGCCGCGAGGAGCGGAGCCGGTAGCGGGCGCCCCGCCGGGGTGGTCAGAACCCCCTGCGGGTAGCGAGATTTCAGGCATGTCATCCTACCCTGATGTGATGGAAAAACTCGTGTCGCTGGCCAAGCGGCGCGGCTTCATCTTCCAGTCGTCCGAGATCTACGGCGGCACCGGTTCCGTGTGGGACTACGGTCCGCTGGGCGTGGAACTCAAGAACAACGTCAAGGGGCGCTGGTGGCAGTCGCTCGTGCGCGAGCGCGACGACGTGGAAGGGCTCGACGCGGCCATCCTCATGCACCCCAAGGTGTGGGAGGCGAGCGGCCACGTGAGCGGCTTCAGCGACCCGCTGGTGGATTGCAAGGCGTGCAAGGCGCGCTTCCGCGCCGACAAGATCGGGGACGCCGTCTGCCCGCGCAAACCGAGCAAGAAGCCCGGCGAGCATGGCGACTGCCAGCTCACCGAGCCGCGCCAGTTCAACCTGATGTTCAAGACGTTCATGGGCCCGGTCGAGGAATCGGCGTCGGTGGTGTACCTGCGGCCTGAGACGGCGCAGGGGATCTTCGTGAACTTCCTGAACGTGCAGCAGGCCACGCGGCAGAAGGTGCCGTTCGGCATCGCGCAGATCGGGAAGGCGTTCCGCAATGAGATCACGCCGGGGAACTTCACGTTCCGCACGCGCGAGTTCGAGCAGATGGAGATGCAGTTCTTCGTCGACCCGACGGCGCCCGAAGGCAAGCAGACCGATATGGAGTGGTTCGAGTACTGGAAAGCGCAACGCATGGCGTGGCACCTCACGCTCGGCCTCTCGCCCGACCGCCTGCACTTCCATCAGCACACCGAACAAGAACTCGCGCACTACGCCAAGGCGGCCTTCGACATCGAGTTCGATTTCGGCGGCTCGCTCGGCTTCCAGGAGATCGAGGGCGTGCATCACCGCAGCGACTTCGACTTGGGGCGCCATCAGGAGGCGTCGGGGAAGAAGCTCGAGTACACCGATCAGGTCGCGAACCGACGGTACACGCCGTACGTCATCGAGACGTCGGTGGGCGCCGACCGCGTGACGCTCGCCGTCATCGTGAACGCGTACCGCGAGGAAGCGGTGCCGGGCGAACAGGAAGGGCGCGTCGTGCTCGGCTTCCATCCGGCGCTCTCGCCCATCAAGGCGGGCGTGTTCCCGCTCACGAAGAAGGACGGGCTCCCCGAGATGGCCGACAAACTGGCCGCCTCGCTGCGCAAGAAGTTCCCGGTGTTCTACGACGACGCGGGCGCCATCGGACGTCGGTATCGCCGTCAGGACGAAGCCGGCACGCCCTTCGGCATCACCATCGATCCCGACTCCGCGGCGAACGACGACGTGACCATCCGCTTCCGCGACGACATGGGGCAGATCCGCGTGAACACGTCGAAGGTGGCCGAGGTGATCGCGAAGTACCTCGACGCCGACATCGCGACGGCGGAGAGCACGAAGGTGCCGGCCTAGTGGATCCACTCGACCGGCTGCGCGCGCGC
>CAIRBD010000150.1 GCA_903876745.1 uncultured Gemmatimonadota bacterium | reverse complement strand
GCGACGTCACGCTCCCCGCCGACATCACCGACGCCCAGCGCGAAGGCGCCAAGCGCGGCAGCGCCCAGCAGGCGCAAGCCTACTTCGACGCCGCGATGAAACTGTGGCAGGCCCTCGTCGACAAAGCGGCCACCGACAAGATCGAGAACGCCTGGGTCGAAAGAGCGAAAGCCGCCCTCAAAGGCGAGGGTGTTCCTCCCCGCGAGTTGACCCCGTGACGTCTTATATTTCAAGAATGGTCTGGCTCCGAATCCTCCGACTGGCCGCGATCGTCTCTGCGTCCTCCGCGCTCTCTGCGTTAGAAGTTCCTGCCCAACAACCCCCCGCCGCGCCCCCCAAACTGCCGCAACAAGGCACGCCCCCGCAGCAGCCGACTCCCACTCCCCCTCGCCGCCGCGCCCTCGAGATCCACGGCCAGGCCCCCGCGCCCGAAGTCGTGACCGTCCGCCCCCGCGAGATCCCGCAGTACACCCGCAAGGTCGTCACCCCGCTGCTCGCCGGCGGCTCCAAACCGAACAAGAGCACCACCCTCGTCGTGCTGAACGCGCCGCTCCCCGAGCTCCGCGCCCAACCGAACCAGAGCCAGAGACCCGAATGAACACCCTTCTCGAGTACTACCGCAGCGGCGGCCCCATCATGCACGCGATCCTTGCGATCGCGATCCTTGGGCTCTCCGTGTTCTTCGAGCGGGTGTACGTCATCATCTTCCAGTCGCAGGGCAACTCGCGCCCCTTCATCGAGAAGATCCTCGGCCTCGCGAAAGCCGGGAAGACCGAGGAGGCGGCCAGGCTCTGCGCCGAGACGAAGGGCGCCATCGGACACATCGGCGAACTCGTGCTCCGCAGCGCGAGCCGCAATGAGAGCGATCTGCAGAACGCCGCCGACGCCGCGAGCGTGGGCGCGCTCCCCGCGCTGACGCGCCGGCTCCACTACCTCCCGATGCTCGCGAACGTCGCGACGCTGTTCGGGCTCCTCGGCACGATCTTCGGTCTGCGTGAGGCTTTCGCCTCGGTCGCGCTCGTGAGCGCCGCCGAGCGTTCGGGCAAGCTCGCCGGCGGCATCGCCATCGCGCTGAACGCCACCGGCTTCGGCCTGCTCGTGGCCATCCCGATGACGCTCGCGCACGGCTGGCTCGCCAGCCGTGCCGAAGTGGCCATCGAACGTGCCGACGAGTTCTCGGTGCGCCTCATCAACGCGCTCAGCGCGAAGACGACGCGCGACGAATGATGGCGCGGCTTCGCATCGGGCGGCGCGTGCGCCGCACCTCGTTCAGCACGCTTCCCGCGGAGCGCTCGGCGTGAGCACCTATTTCCACCGGATGCGCATGCGCCGCGCCGAACGCGCGGTGGGCACGCAGCACGGCGGGCTCAACCTCGTGCCGCTCGTGGACATCCTCACGTCCATCGTCTTCTTCTCGCTGCTCACCTACGCCGGCACGGCGCTGGCGGCGCTGACAAGTTTTGACTTGACACTCCCGCCGGTGGTCATCGAGAAGCCCGAGGACGCGAAGAACATCAAGAAGGAGGATCAGATCCTGAACCTCCTGCTCGCCGTGCGCATCTACGACGACCGCGTGGAAGTGGAGCACTCGGCCGAGGGCGGCTATCACAAGACGGTTTCGCTGAAGGACACGCTCGCGCTCGACACGTTCGAGGGTGAGATGGCGAGTATCCGCCAGAAGTATCCGCAGAACAAGGACGTGCTCGTGATCCCCGCCGACGGCATCGCGTACGACGACATCGTGCACGTGCTCGAGCGGTTGAAGCGCGCGCGGTTCAGCGCCATCGCGCTCGGTACGCGGAACCGCAGTACGCAGGTCGTGCCGTGAGCGACGTTCCGCGCGCCGATCGCCGCGCGTCGGAGCGCGCCTCGTGAGCCGCGCCCGCGAAGCGCGCCAGATCCGCCGCGCCAAGCAGTTCGCGAAGTTCAAGGTCACCGAGCTCAACCTCGTGCCGCTCGTCGACACGTTCGTGTCCATCGTCTTCTTCGCGCTCACCACCACCACGGTCGGCGAGCTCGCGCCCGTCGTCCCCGGCGTGACGCTCCCGCAATCGTCGGTCGGGATGTCGGCGCTCTCGCAGCTCACGCTCGGCGTGGGCGCGAACGTCACCATCGCCAATCGGCAGGTGATGACCACCGCCGAGGCCGCATCGAGCGCGAGCGACGATCCGCGGCAGCCGCTCAAGATCCCCGTGCTCTACCGCACGCTCAAGACGATGAGCGATTCGATGCGCGCCTCGCGCGGGCTCAGCCCCGACGAGGATTTCAAGTTCCCGCTCGCCATCCAGGGCGACCGGACGATGCGCTACGATCTGCTCTCGCGGTTCATGGCCACGGCGCGATTGGCCGGGTTCCGCCAGATCTCCCTGCAGGTGCAGCGCACCGAGTTGCACACCAACGCGCCGTCAGGCCCGTAATGGACGAGACGCGCCCGCTCTTCATCTCCAACGGCATTGCGTTCACGCTCGGTGCCGCGTGGATCGCGCTCGTGTATCTCTCTCCGCCGCCGCCGCCGAGCATCGCGCTGCTGCGCGAGGACGAGGCCGCCGCCGTGGATGTGCAGTTCGAGGACGTGAAGCCGCCCAAGCCCGCGCCCAAGGAAGAGCCGCCGCCGGTCGAACCGGGCAAGCCGCCCACCGAAGCGCAGATCAAGAAGGCGAAGAAGGAAGAGCAGGGCGCCGCCGACGCATTCGGCGGTGGCGGCAGCGCGATGGTGGGCGACGTGACGAACGCGCTCCGCGGCGTGGCCGTGGCGAAGGCCGGTGATGGTCCCGGCACCGGCGGTGGCGGCGGCAAGGCCGTGATCGCGTACGGGCAGGGCGGCACGAGTGTGCGCACGCCGGGGAAGGGCATTGACCCCAGCGTCGCGGCCGCGGGCGCCGGCATCGGTCGCGTGAATGCGGCAGGCAGCGTGGCGCGCGCATCCATCGCGGTGGCGGCGCCGAGCATCGTGAAGTCCGCGGATGGTGGCCCGAGCGGCCGCGATATGTCGAAGCTCGGCACCTTCGTGCGCGCGCGGCAGGCGCAGCTGCAGTACTGCTACACCGACGTGGGGCTCACCGCGAACCCGAACCTCGGCGGATCGGTGAGCGTGAACGTGACGCTCGAGCCTGCCGGCACGGTGACCGACGTGCGCGTGAGCAACCGCACGTGGAGCGGCGCCGGCACCGCGGAGACTGAGGCGTGCATCCTGCAACGCGTGCGCGGATGGTCGTTCCCACCCTCGGCGAAGACGGGGAGCGAGTCGTACAACTTCTCGTTCGTGTTCAACAAGTAGAAGGTCGTTCGGGGAAGTTGGGCGCAACGGGTTGGTACGGTGAGCGTGTGTTTCCGCTTGTGTTCGTCTCGTGAACCTCACACTTTTCGATCATGGCCTCGCCCGTTTTCGACTTCAGTCACCTCTCGCCGGAAGAGCGGATGCAGCTCGCCGAGGACCTTTGGGACAGTCTCCCGGAGAGTCTGGTGCAACTCACCGATGACCAGCGACGCGAACTCGACCGTCGTCGCGCGGTGCATGAAGCAGCGCCCGGACGGGGGCGCGCCTGGGGCGAGGTGATGGATGAGATCGAGCAGCGGAGTCGGTGACCGTCTCTCTCGTCGTCGAGCCCGAAGCGGCCGCCGAGATCGAAGAGGCCGTGCGATGGTATGAGCGTCGAAGCACGGGGTTGGGGCTGGAGTTCAGTCGCTCTGTTCGAGCCTCATTCGCCGCCATCGAACGAAACCCACTGCAGTTTCCGGCGGTGGACTCCCATATTCGTCGCGCGCGGGTTCGACGCTTTCCCTACGCCGCGTATTTCCTGGTGGACCCTGACCGCACTTCGGTGATCGCGGTCTTCCATCACCGACGCGATCCTGCCGTATGGCGGGGCCGCCGCGGATGACCGGGCGCCCGCTTCACCCGGTCCGCCTCGTCCGAGACACTTCGGTCATACCGTCACCCGAGCCAGATACGATGTCCCGTGCACTCCTCTCCATCTCCGTGCTGGCCCTCCTCGCCTGCGGCGGCACCCCCGACAAGCCCGCCGCCTCGAACGCCGACGCGGCCAAGGCGCTCGCGTCCGCCGCGGACACCACGCCGCCCGCCGACCTGAGCAAGCTCAACACGAACATCCCCGCCGCCGTCGCCGATACGTTCACGCCCATCAAGCCGCGCCCGCTCGTCGTGGCGAAGATCCCCGACGCGCCGACCGCGTTGATGGAAGCCGCCGAGCGCGAGGAAGGGATCTCACGCTTCTGCTATCAGGAGTACGGGCAGAAGGTGGACCCCAAGCTGATCGGCGCGGTGGCGCTCGTCGTGACGGTGGACGACAACACGGTGCAGAAGGTGCGCGTGGGCGCCGATGACTGGTCGAGCGGGGCAGGGCGCGCTGTGAACGCGTGTCTCACGCAGAAGGCGCCACAGGCGTGGAAGATCGTGCCCGGATCGAAGGTCGCACCCGGGCAGTACGTGGTGCAGCTCCGCTTCAGACCGTCGTAAGCGAGTTCAGAGGCGCTGCAACTGCCACCGCGGAGACGCAGAGGACGCGGAGAACGGCGGGAATGGGCACTGCCGTTCCCAAGTATTTCTCTGCGTCCCCCGCGTCTCCGCGGTAGCTGTTACTGGGACCGTGCCCCTCTCCGCACGGTCGTGAGCAGCACCCCGCCAAGGATGATCGCCGCCCCGAGCAGCGTGATCGCCGTCGGCACCTCGCGGATCCCCGGCAGCAGCGCCGCGAGCGCCGTCGCCCCGATCGGCTCCGTGAGCGCGACGAGACTCACGACGTACGCCGGCAGATAGCGCAGCGCCCAGTTGAATCCCGTGTGGCCGAGCAGCATCGGCCCCAGCGCCATCATCGCGATGATGCCCAGCTCGCGCTGCGGCTGCCCCGTGATCTGCGTGCCCGTCGCCACCGCCATGATCAGCACGAACACGAAGCACGCGCCGTAGACGAGTCCCACGTACGGCCACAGGTCGAGCTTCTGCCGCACGCGGCGGCCCACGAGCAGGTATCCCGACACCGTCGCCGCGCCGACGAGCGCGAGCGTATCACCGAGCAGCGCGCGTGAACTGAGCATCGAGCCGGATCCGCCCGCCGCGTTCGACGACGCACCACCGCCGGCATCGCCCCACGCCAGCACCAGCGCGCCGAACAGCGCGATCGCGATCCCGATGACTTGAATGCGCGTCGGTTTCTCGTTCAACCAGAGCGCCGACCCCACCGCGACCATCACCGGGCTCATGTTCACGAGCACCACGCTCGCCGCCACCGACGTCAGTGCGATGGATGAGATCCAGCTCCAGAAGTGCACCGCGAGGAACGCGCCCGCACCAACCGCAGCGATCACGTCGCCGCGCGAGAGCCGGCGGTACTGCCGCCACGTGCCCGTGTACACGAGGAAGAACGCCACCACCGCCAGCGAGAACGCGAGCCGCCACAACGCGATCGCGAGCGGCTGCGCGTGCGAATAGCGTACGAGCGGACCGGACACGGAGATGCCGATCGCCGCCACGCCGAGCACGAGGGCGGGGGAGACCGGCGGGCGGTGCGGACTCAGCGCTCGTCCTCGCCCAACGCTTCAAGATCCGCCCGATCTTTGAGGCGTCCCGAGGCACGCTTGTTCGCCACCAACGTGGCCCGGTCAAGGAACGGGACGTCACGGTTGCTGACCCGATGCATCAGGCGCCGCTCCCACGCGTCGTCGAAAGACGCGGGGCACCGAAGGCTGCGAGGGCGCTCCACACCCGTTCCGGATTCTCGCCGCCGGTGTCCACCCAGACGTCGAGGTCCTGTGTCGCACGCGGTATCCCGTGCACGGCGAGCGCGTGCGCGCCCACCACGAGGAACCGGGCGTCGGCGTCGAGCGGCGCGCCGAGCAGATCGGTCCAGTCCTCGTTCATCCGGCTCGCAGCACGCGTACGGGAATCGTCGCCCGATCCGAGGGAGGAGCGTCGCGGCCCGTGAGCGCCCACGCGCGTCGCGACAGGGTCCACACCAACTCGATGCGCTCCTCCGCCGTCAATGCGGCAAGCACGTCATCGGCGGGTTCCTCCCCCAGTCGAAAACGGCGAATCGGAAGCGTTGCCGGATCGCGGCGTGTGGGATCGACCATGGTAGAAATATAGCGTTTCCCGGCGGCTCGAACGCGTGCGTTCCGGTCTCCGTGGCGGATGAAGCTCTCCAATGCGTTGCCGTCGCTGTCGCCGTTGCCGTTGCCATTGCCGTTGCCGTTGCCATTGCCGTACCTGCGTCAACCTGCGGCGTCGTT
>CAIRBD010000149.1 GCA_903876745.1 uncultured Gemmatimonadota bacterium | reverse complement strand
GCCCGTCGTGAGCGGCGAGCGATGCGCGAAGCGCAGAGTCTGGCCCGCAGCGCTCGAACGGCCGCGGTGCTCATCTCGCCGCACGACGTGGCGCTGGCCGCCAAGTTCCGCCGCGATTTCTTCGAGAACCCGCCGCCGCTCGACTACGAGTTCGTGCTGCTGCTCCCGTCGCACGGCGAGCCGGTGTTCACCTGGCTGCTCCCCGGCTCCACGCCGCCCTCAGCGCCACAGTACCAGCCCGCGTTGGCGCTCGCCGATCGCGACGGCGGCGCAGCGAGCACGTACGTGCTCGACCATGGAGACGTCTATCTGCTCGGGATCTCGGGCATGGGCGCCACGACCGGCGCGGGCGACGTCGCGCCGGCGTACGTCATCGTGGGTCGACGGATGAAGGGGGCGACGCTCGAGGAGATGCAGCGCGACCTGCGCCTCGAAGTGTCGCTGCTGTCCCCGGACGCGTTGCCTGCGGGATCGCCGCCGGTGTCGAATCTCATCGCCGGCGGCGACAGCGTGCGCGCCCTGATCGAGCTGCAAAGCATCGGCGATGCACGCTCCGCGCGCGCCGCCGTGATCGAGGTCCACGATTCCAGGACGGGCCTGCGCAGCATCGCGCAGTGGACCCTCTACGGCTCGCTGGCGCTCGTGCTCTTCGCCGCCTTCGCCGTCTGGGGCGTGCTGCGGTACGGCCGGAAGCTGCTGCTTTCGCCGCTGCGCAACATCGCCCTTGAGATCGTCGCGATGCACGGACGGGGCGAGCTGGCGCCGATCAGCAGTCTCCCACCATCCACGGAGTGGGCACTCTTCGTCGCCACGTTCAACGACACCGTCAATTCCCTGCACGACACCGAGCAGCGGTACCGCGCACTGTTCGATCACAGCGTGGATCCGTTCTTCCTCGTCGATATCGAGACCGAGCTGGTCGTCGACGCGAACCCCGCCGCCGCCGCGCTCACCGGCACGCCGCGCGAGCGTCTGCAGGGCGCCCCGCTCCCCGTCGCCCTGCGAGCGACGCCCTCGACGGGCGCCGTCCGGCTGATCCGCCCCGACGGCGTGTCGCAGACGTGGGGCGTCGCGGAGACGCCCGTGCAGTTCGCCGGCCGGCGGATGAACCTCATCGCCTACCGCGACCTCACCGACCGGGAGGCACTGGCGCAGTCGCAGAAGATGCAGGCGATCGGTTCGCTCGCCGGCGGCATCGCCCACGATTTCAACAATCTGATGGGGTCCGTGCTCGCGGGCGTCCACGTCGCCCGCGAAGCGGCGCCGCCCGAACCACGCGCCGGCGCCGCGCTCGACGCGATCGAGCACGCGGGGCGACGCGCCGCCGAACTCACCCGCCAGCTGCTCGGCCTGAGCGCGCACGGACCGCTGACGCGCGTGCCTGTGGATGTGCGCACCGCCGTCCTGAACATCGAGCGGATGTGCGTCAGCACGTTCGACCGCAAAGTGCGCATCGAGGTCGGCCTCGCACCGGAACTCCCCGCCATCGACGGCGACCCGGGGCAGCTCGAACAGGCGTTGCTCAATCTGTGCATCAACGCGCGCGACGCGATGCCCACGGGCGGCGTGCTGCGCCTGTCCGCGCACGTCGTCGACGTGGACGCGGCGCGAGCTCTGGCGATGCACGATATCCAGCCGGGACGCTTCGTGGTGATCAGCGTGGCCGACAACGGCACCGGCATGACCGACGACGTGAAGTCGCGGATCTTCGAACCGTTCTTCACCACGAAGGGACCCAACAAGGGCACCGGCCTCGGTTTGGTCATGGTGTACGGACTCGCGGCGAACGCCGGCGGCACCGTCACGGTGGAGAGCGCACCGAACGCCGGGTCGCGCTTCGACATGTTCCTGCCCGTGTCGCAGCAGAGCGCAGCGCCACACGTCCCGGCCGAGGTCGCCACGGCGCCGAAGCACGCGCCGCGCAGCACGCGTCCCCTCGTGCTGCTCACCGACGACGAGCCCGGGCTGCGCGAGATGCTGCGCCTCGTGCTCGAGGACCGCGGCTACGACGTGATCGAGGCCACTAACGGCGCCGAGGCGGTCGCCGCTGTGGAGCGCGAACAGGCGCGGCTCGCGGTGGTGCTGCTCGACGTGCAGATGCCGGTCATGAACGGCGTGGACGCATTCGCCCGCATCCGCGCGCTCATGCCGCGACTCCCGGTGATCCTCGGCACGGGTTTCGTCGGCGACACTGAACTGGCCGCGATGCGCGCGAGCGGCGCCGACGACCTGCTGAGCAAGCCGTACGACATGTACCAGTTGATCGAGCGCCTGGGGCAGCTGACGGATGCGACGCCCTGAACAGATGCGCCGATCCGCCGCGCCCGCCGCGACGCGACGAGGGGGG
>CAIRBD010000148.1 GCA_903876745.1 uncultured Gemmatimonadota bacterium | reverse complement strand
TGACCCGGACGAGCTCGCGAAGGACCTGCGCGTGGCCGTCGTCGGCCGTCCCAACGTGGGGAAGTCGTCGTTCATCAACAAGCTGCTCGGAGAGCACCGGCTCGTCGTCTCCGACGTGGCGGGCACGACGCGCGACGCGATCGATACGCCGTTCACCTACCACGGTGAACGGATGATCTTCGTCGACACGGCCGGTCTGCGCCGCCAGTCGAAGGTGGACGACGGCGTCGAGTTCTACTCGGCGCTGCGCACGCGCCGCGCCATCGACCGGTCGGACATCTGCATCCTCATGATCGACGCCACCGAAGGACTGCACAACCAGGACCTGAAGATCGCCGCGCTCGCGTGGGAAGTGGGGCGCGGCATCATCGTGGTTGTGAACAAGTGGGACATCAAGGAAGAGAAGGACGACAAGACGGCGGCGAAGTTCCAGAAGGAGTGCGCCGAGAAGGCGCCGTTCTTCCGCTATGTGCCCTTCCTGTTCACGTCGGCCCTCACGGGGCAGCGCGTGACGAAGGTGCTCGACATCATCCAGGAGGTGGAGGCGGAGCGCCACAAGCGCATCTCGACCTCCGAGGTGAACGATGCGCTCCAACAGCTGCTCGCGCGCCGGCAGCCGCCGCAGGCCGCGGGACACGAGATCAAGCTCAACTACGCGACGCAGGTGGAGACGAACCCGCCGGCGATCGCCGTGTTCGGCAACCACCCGGAACTGCTGCAGGAGCATTACGTGCCGTATCTGCACAACGGGTTCCGTGAGTTCTGGGGTTTCACGGGCAATCCGCTGCGCATCATTCTGAAGAAGAAATACGCCTGATGCTGCATCCCGCCTTCGGTCTCCTCGTCGCGTACGTCGCGGGGTCGTTTCCCTCGGCGTATCTGGCTGGTCGATTGGTGAAAGGCGTGGATCTGCGGACGATCGGGTCGGGCAACCTCGGCGCGACGAACGTGTACCGCGAGCTCGGGTTCGGCGCTGCGCTCGCGGTGTACGTCATCGACGCCGCGAAGGGAGCACTCCCGGTGGCATTGCTGCCGCGGGTGCTCGACGTGGGGCCGGCCGGCTCGCCGGGCGCCGTCTGGTGGGCGCTCGCCTATGGCATGGCGACGCTTGCCGGCCATGCGAAGCCGATCTTCCTGATGTGGAAGGGCGGCGGGAAGGGCGTTTCGACGGCGTCCGGCGTCTTCGCGGCGCTCGCGCCGGTACCGCTGTCTCTCGCCCTCACGATCTTCGCGATCACGCTCTTCTCGAGCGGCTACGTATCGCTCGCCTCGCTGGTCGGCGCGGTCGTGCTCCCGCCGTTGGTCTATTGGCACGACGGTGCGTCGCCCGTGTTCTGGGTGAGCCTCGCCGTCGGCGTGTTCATCTGGTGGTCGCACCGAGCCAACATCCGACGGCTGCTCGCCGGCACCGAGAGCAGCATCCGCAAGAAACGCCCGGGAGGAACCACGCCGTGAAGTGTGCCGTCATCGGTGCCGGTGCGTGGGGAACCGCGCTCGCGAGCCTGCTGAGTGAGAACGGTCACGCGACGACCATCTGGGCCTTCGAGCCCGACGTCGCCGAGGCCATCAATACGACGCAGGCGAACCCCCGGTTCCTTCCCGGGATGTTGTTGCACCACGAGCTGCGGGCGACCACCGATCGGGCCGCCGGCGTCGACGGCGCGGAGTGCATCATCTATGCGACGCCGAGTCACGTCCTGCGCGACGTCGCTGCGTCGATGGCGCCGTGGACGGCGCGCGATGCCACGCTCGTCGTGGCGACCAAGGGGATCGAGCGCGGCCGGCTCGCGCTGATGACGGACGTCGTCGCGGAACAGCTGCCCGGTCGTCCCGTCGTCGCTCTCTCGGGGCCAAGCTTCGCCGTCGAGGTGGCGCGCCGACTGCCGACGGCGATCGTCGCGGCGAGCGACGACCATGCGGCGGCGGTGCGCGTGCAGGAAGCGTGCAGTTCGCCGAGCTTCCGCGTGTACACGCACGACGACGTGCTCGGCGTGGAACTTGGCGGTGCGCTCAAGAACGTCATGGCCGTGGCGACGGGCATCTGTGACGGGCTCGACCTCGGACTCAACGCACGCGCCGCGCTCATCACGCGCGGACTCGCCGAGATCATGCGGCTCGGCATCAAACTCGGCGCGCAGCCGGCGACGTTCGCCGGTCTCGCCGGCATCGGTGACCTCGTGCTCACATGCACCGGGCAGTTGAGTCGCAATCGATCCGTGGGATTGGAGATCGGCCGCGGCGCGACGCTCGCCGACGTGCTCAGCGGCCGTGAGACGGTCGCCGAGGGGATCGTGACCACCGAGAGCGCCTATGCCCTCGCGCAGCGCGAGGGCGTGGACATGCCGATCGTCGCCGCGGTGCATCGCGTGCTGTTCGAGCGGCAGCCGGCCCGATGGGCGCTCGTCGAGCTGATGGCGCGCGAACTGCGCACGGAGCAGGACCGATGACGGCGCGCCCCGGCGAACGTCCAGAGCCCGTACGCGAGTTCTTCTCGATCGGCGATGTGTGCGAGTTGACCGACCTCAAGCCGCACGTGCTGCGGTACTGGGAAAGCCAGTTCCGCTTTCTCAGCCCCGCCAAGAACCGATCGGGCAACCGCGTCTACCAGCGCCGCGAGATCGAGATGGTGCAGCTCGTGAAGCACCTGCTCTACACGGAGAAGTACACCATCGACGGCGCTCGCCAGAAACTCGACGAGTTCCGCAAGAACGGCGGCATCCGGCCGGCCGCGCGCGCGGGACTCGACCTCGAGACGGTGCAGCAGGTGGAACAGGACTTGAAGGACATCCTCGCCATACTCGACGGAGACGCCGTCTGATGCGCCTGCTGTGCAGCAATGATGACGGCATCCTCGCCAAGGGCCTCGAAGTCCTCGAGCGCGCCACACTCCCGCTCGGCGAGGTGTGGGTCGTCGCCCCGGACCGCGAGCAGAGCGCCACGAGCCATTCGCTCACCGTGCACCATCCCTTGCGTCCCGTGCAACTGGGCGAGCGTCGGTGGCAGGTGGATGGCACGCCCACCGACTGCGTGCTGCTCGCCGTCGAAGCCCTGATGCCCGAGCGTCCGGACTTCGTGCTCAGCGGCATCAACCACGGGCCGAACATGGGCGAGGACGTGCTCTACTCCGGTACCGTCGCCGCGGCCATGGAGGGGCTGGCCATGGGCCTGCCGAGCATCGCCGTGAGTTTCACGGGGCGTGTGATGCGTGCCGACAACTCTCCGCTCGAAGATCTCGTCGAGCCGCTCACGCACCTCCTTGAGCACCTGGTGTCGCTCCCCGCCTTTCCCGCGTCGACGCTGTTCAACGTGAACTTCCCGTCGGTGCCGGCCAAGGAGATCAAGGGCGTGAAGCTCACGCGCCTCGGGCGTCGCGTGTTCAGCGACTCCATCACGAAGATGCAGGACCCGTGGGGACGCCCGATCTACTGGATCGGCGGCGGCTCGGTGACGTGGTCGGCGGGCGAGGGCACCGACATCGCCGCGGTGCGCGAGGGCTACATCTCGGTCACCCCGCTGCATCTCGACGTCACCCATCAGGCACGCCTCGACGACGCGGAGCAGTGGTGGCGGGCCCCGTAGCGCGCCAGTTCGGCGGCGCGCGGCGCCGTTTGCTCGATGAGCTGCAGAGCAAGGGGGTGCACGACATCGCCGTGATCCGGGCCTTCGACCTCACGCCGCGCCATCTGTTCGTGCCCACCGGCGTGCAGCATCGCGCGTATGAGGACGCGGCGTTGCCCATCGGCAGCGGCCAGACGATCAGTCAGCCGTCGGTGCACGCGAAGTACCTCGAGATCCTCGCGCTCAAGGGAACGGAACGCGTCCTCGAGATCGGCACGGGATCCGGATACCAGACGGTGCTGCTCGCGCATCTCGCCGGCCAGGTGTTCAGCGTCGAACGGATCGCGCCGTTGCTCGACCGCGCGCGCGACGTGATCGCGCAGTGCGCCGTGTCGAACGTGTCGCTGCTGCTCGGCGACGGGACGCATGGCTGGAAGGCGTTCGCGCCGTATGACGCGATCCTCGTGAGCGCGGCGAGCCCGGATGCGCCGCAGCCGCTCCTCGATCAACTCGCCGAGGGCGGGCGGATGCTCGTGCCGATCGGCGGCAGGGACGAACAGCGGCTCGTCGTGATCACGCGGCGCGGCGAGCGGTTCGAGCGCCAGGACCTGAGCGCCGTGCGGTTCGTACCGCTCGTCGGGGACTTCGGGTGGTCCGAGAACGGATCGGAGGGCACGCGATGACGAGCGCCACGCGCGACGCCGTCGCCGAGACGGTGCGACGCACGATCCGCGACGTGCCGGATTTCCCGAAACCCGGCGTCGTCTTCAAGGACATCACGCCGGTGTTGTCGGATGCCGCGCTGTTCGTGCGAGTCACCGCGGAGATGGCAGCGCCCTTCCGCGACGCCGGCATCTCGCACGTCGTGGCCATCGAGAGTCGCGGCTTCATCTTCGGTGCGCCGGTCGCGCAAGCGCTCGGCGCGTCGTTCGTGCCGGTGCGCAAGCCGGGGAAGCTGCCGAGCCGCACCGTGCGTGAGGACTACGCCCTGGAGTACGGATCCGATGCCCTTGAGATGCACGTCGATGCGCTCACGGGTGCGCGCGGTGTGCTCGTGGTGGACGACGTGCTGGCGACCGGCGGGACCGCCGCGGCGACGTGCCGGCTCGTCGAGCGCGCGGGGGGCCGTGTGGCGGGATGTGCGTTCCTCATGGAGCTGACGTTCCTTGG
>CAIRBD010000147.1 GCA_903876745.1 uncultured Gemmatimonadota bacterium | reverse complement strand
GGGAGACTGGCCTCCTTCGCCCAGTTCGCCTGCGTCGTGTCGGCGTCCATGCTGATGGCGATCACGTGGATCCCCTTGCCGCCGTTGAAGAGCGACGCCCACTGGTCGCGATACGTGGTCATCTGTGCGGTGCAGCCGGTGGTGCGCGCCTTGGGGAAGAAGGCGATGACGACGGTCTGCCCCTTGAACTGGGCGAGCGAGACCGGCGTCTTGAGCACGCCGTCGCGGGTCGCGCCGCCGAGCGAGAACGCTGGTGCGACATCGCCGACTTTGGGGCCGGGCTCCGGCTGCGCCGGGGCGGCCTGCGCCCCGACCACGCCGGTGGCAAGAAGGAAAGCAGCGACGCATGGCGCCACGCGACGAAGATCCACGACGACCTCGAGGGGTAGAAGAAGGGCCGGCCGGCTGATTGCGCCCGCCCAAGCCACCGACGACTTTATACTAAACCGCCGTCCCCCGCCCGGAGTTCCGACCGACATGCCGACCGATGTGAACGCGATCCTCGAGAAGCTGGCGAAGGATGTGGAAGCGGCTGTGCATCAGATGTACCGCGGGGAGGTGCGCCAGGCCACCGCGAAGGTGAAGACGGGACAACTGCTCGCTGCCGCGAAGTCGGCCCTCGGGGCCGCCGTGCACGCGGACGGATCGCTCCCCGCGCCGAACGCCTCGGTGCACGCGGTCGTGACCGTCGGTGGCGCGTCGGGATGGACCGGTGCGGAGGCGGACGCCGTCATGCGGTGCATCAACGCGTGGCTGCCGATCGGCGCGCCGAAGACGACCGCCCCGGCGAGCGCGTGCATCGCCGCCGGCAAGATGCTCGTGCCTTCGTGGGGGGAACGCGAGCTGGCTCGCGAGGCCGTACGACGCCTGCCCTGAGTCCGCGCGCGCCTCTCCAGCCCCTTCGCCCCACCCGATGACCGACCAGCCGCACGATTCACAGAACGACGTCACGACGCCCGTCGGGTTCTCGACGATGTGTCCGCAGTGTGGCGTCATGCTCGACGCGCTCACGACGAGTTGCAGGGCGTGCGGCGCCGTGATCACGGGCACCGCGATGGCCGGTGATCGGGCCGAGAAGGTGAAGACGCGGCTGCAGGATGCGATCGGCGAGGCGTTCCGCCTTGGCGATCTGCTCGGCCGCGGCGGGATGGGCATCGTGTTCCGTGCCCGCGAACTCGCCCTCGACCGGGACGTCGCGCTCAAGGTGCTGGCCTTCGATCCCGTGCTCAATCCCGAAGCGTACGAGCGGTTCGAACGTGAGGCGCGGCTGGCGGCGCGACTCGACCATCCGAACGTCGTCCCGATCTTCGCGGTGGGGCAGCGGAACGGCATCGCGTTCTACACGATGCGCCTGGTGAAAGGGGGCAGCCTCGAGCCGCACGTCGCGCAGGGGCCGCTCCCGCTCGACCGTGCCACCTCCATCCTGCGCGACGTCGCGTCGGCGCTCGACTACGCGCACGAGAACGGCGTCGTGCACCGCGACATCAAGCCGGCCAACGTGCTGCTCGGCGATGCGGGGCACGCCCTCGTCGCCGACTTCGGGATCGCGCGCGCCTTCGACACGAACTCCGGCGGCGTGACGAGCACCGGCACGGGCGTCG
This sequence comes from uncultured Gemmatimonadota bacterium, assembly GCA_903876745.1. Classification (GTDB taxonomy): domain Bacteria; phylum Gemmatimonadota; class Gemmatimonadetes; order Gemmatimonadales; family Gemmatimonadaceae; genus Fen-1231. Next base: position 400 of record CAIRBD010000147.1, on the reverse strand, counting down.
TCGGGTCCCCCGCCTATATGAGTCCCGAACAGTGGCGCGGCGAAAAGGTCGACGGCCGCTCCGATCAGTACGCGCTCGGCATCCTCACGTTCGAACTGCTGACGGGGCGGCGTCCGTTCCGCGAGGCGTCGATGCAGGAGTTGTTGCGCAAGCATCTCGGCGAGGAGCCGCCCGACATCGCGGAGCTGCGGGCCGATCTGCCGGGTAGCGTGTCGCAGGCGGTGGCGCGCGCGCTCGCGAAAGACCCCGCGGAGCGGTTCCCGACGGCGCGCGCGTTCGTCGAGGCGCTGCAGTTGCCGAACACGCCGGGCGGGTCGATGCCCGCGGTCGGGGCAACTCCTGAGGGTGCGGCACGGGCGGTGACGCCGTCGAGCGCGCCGACGGTGCGTCGCGCCGCGCC
>CAIRBD010000146.1 GCA_903876745.1 uncultured Gemmatimonadota bacterium | reverse complement strand
GGCGTGGGCGCTGCTGCAGGGGGCGATGCCGCTGCGGAGCGTGTTCCTGTGGGCGGCGGTGCCCGGGGTGCTCAGTCTGGCGGTACTGTGGTGGTTCGTGCGTGAGGACGGCGTTACGGCCGCCGTCGCGCCGGGTGCGCCGACGGGAGCGGAGACTGTCGCCGCCGCATCGAAGACTCCGGTGGACACCGCGCCGCTCGGCGCCGCGTTCTGGCGCTACGTGGCGGTGCTCGGCGTGTTCACGCTCGGCTGCTCGAGCGACGCGTTCCTATTGATGCGCGCGGGGCAGCTCGGCGTGGCGGCGGCGATGATCCCTGTGCTGTGGGCGCTGCACAATCTGTTGAAGTCGGCGGCGAGCACGCCGGCGGGGGCGCTCAGCGATCGGATCGGGCGCAAGCCGGTGATCGTCGCGGGGTGGACGGTGTACGCGCTGGTGTACCTCGCGTTCGCCGGGGCGACGCTCCCGTGGCATGCGTGGGCGCTGTTCGCGGCGTACGCGCTGTACCTCGGTCTGGTAGAGGGCGTAGAGAAGGCGCTCGTGGCCGATCTCGTGCCCGCGTCGCGGCGCGGGCGGGCGTACGGCTGGTTCAACTTCACGGTGGGGATCGCGGCGCTGCCCGCGTCGGTGGTGTTCGGGCTGGTGTGGCAGCGGTTCGGCTCAGCGGCCGCGTTCGGGATGGGGGCCGCGGTGGCGGGGGTGGCGGCCGTGGGGCTTCTGGCGCTGGTGCCTCAGCAGCAGCGCGAACCCGGGCGCGAATAGCGCGCGCTCAGCCGCTCTCGTTCGAACTCGCGCTCGGAGAGTACCACGCACTCCGGATGATGCGCGTGCATGTGGTTCACATAGAGCGCATAATCCGGCGCGCCGATCACGCGCCGAACGATGGCGAGCAGCTGCTCGAGTCGCGCGCTCACGCGGCCGCACCCTCGGCACGCGCCACACGCGGCGTGAACGGCACTTCGCTGCTCGTGGCCGCCTGCGCGCCCGAGAGAATGCGGTACCAGTGCCACGCCGAGTCCACCAGGATGATCAGCACGGACACGAGGAAGAACCCGGCGACGGCAGCGTCGAGCCGGTCGTTCATGATCATTCGCGCGGCGTCGGCCGCGGACTTCGCGCCGGCGGGGAGCGTGCCTGCGGCGACCTTGTCGGCGAGCATCCGCGCGTGGGCGAGGAAGCCGAGTTTCGGGTCGGCCGACATGATCTTGAGCCACCCCGCCGTCATCGTGACGATGACGAGCCAGGCGAGCGGCACCATCGTGGTGAAGGCGTACTTCGCCTTGCCCATCTTGATGATGACCGTGGTGCCCACGCAGAGCGCGACGGCCGCGAGCAGCTGATTGGCGATGCCGAAGAGCGGCCAGAGCGAGTTGATGCCGCCGAGCGGATCGAGCACGCCCTGATACAGGAAGTAGCCCCACATCCCAACGAAGAGCGCGCTCGCGAGCAGTACCGCCGGATACCAGCTCACACGACCGAACGGTTCCCAGAGATGTTTGCCGAGGTCCTGCAGCATGAAGCGGCCCACGCGCGTGCCGGCGTCGAGCGTGGTGAGGATGAACAGCGCCTCGAACATGATGGCGAAGTGGTACCAGAGCGCCATCGCGCCGCCGCCGCCGAGCACGTTCGCGAAGATGCTCGCCATGCCCACGGCGAGACTCGGCGCGCCGCCGGTGCGCGAGAGCAGCGACGATTCGTGCACCTGCTGCGCCAGCGCCGTGAGCTGGGCCGGCGTGACGACGAAGCCCCATTGGCCGATCACCTGTGAGGCGCTCTCGACCGTCGAGCCGATGATGCCCGCGGGGGCGTTGATGGCGAAGTACACGCCCGGCGAGAGGATGCACGCGGCGATGAGCGCCATCACGGCGACGAGCGACTCGGTGAGCATCGCCCCGTAGCCGATGAACCGCGCGTCGCTCTCGAGTTCGAGCAGCTTGGGCGTGGTGCCGCTCGCGATGAGCGAGTGGAAGCCCGAGATG
>CAIRBD010000145.1 GCA_903876745.1 uncultured Gemmatimonadota bacterium | reverse complement strand
GCGTGGCCGGAGCACCGCCGCCGCGCCCGCCACGCCCGCCGCCGGCGCCGCCCGCCGGCGCACCGGTGCGATCGGGCGGGTTCACCACGTACGCGATCCAGTGTGCATCGTCGGAGAACAGCGGCGCACCGCCACCACCGCCTCCGCCGAATCCGCCGCCACCACCCCCACCAGCGGCCGCCGCACCGAGACTCACCGTGTAGCTCTTGTCACCCGCGAGCTGCTTCACGATGAGCGTCGCATCGCCGTCGTTGGGCGTCGTCACGACGCTCATCCACGCGCCGTCGCTCGAGATGGCGGTGCCGGTGATGCGCGACCACTTGCCATAATCGGCGAGGGTGAGAGCGCGTTTCGCATCGGGCTTCGCGGTCGCCGCAGGCGGGTTCTGCGCCAGCAGTGCGAACGCGGGCGTTGCGAGCAGCGCCAGAGCCAGGCGCGCGGACACGAATGGACGTCGCATCGAATTCACTCCGTCAGTCAGTTGTGAGGGCCAGCGCGTGCTCATGCGCCACGACGCACAGATCGCGATGCAGATGCAGCGTCTCTTTCGTTCCGAACGCGCTCTGCCACGCGTTCACGCCGTGCCAGTCCGGACCGAGCTCGGCCGTGAGGTTCGCCCCGGCGATGGTCGCGAGCGGGGTCATCCCGCACCGGAAATACAGGTGGTCCATGCCTCGCGCGAGCGCGAACACCACGCCGTTGCGCGCCCGCAGCACGTTGCAGCACGCGATGATCCCCCACTCGGCGCCGGCCGGCATCAGGTCGCGCAGCCGGTCGCCAAGGTCGGGATGCGTATTCAACTCGTTGATCGACAGCTCCCCGACATCGCGAAACGTGTTCGCGAACCGGGGCCACTCGCGCTCGGCGGCGGTGAGCCCGTGCGTGATGTACGCGTGGACCCGCGCGTTCAGCGGATCGTCGAGCTCACGCACGGGCCGCCCGCCTCACTGCGCCTTTTCCTTGTTCCACACGAAGCGCTTGAAGAACGCGCCCATCTCGTTGAACGTGTCCACCCAGTTCTTGTGGATCATCGATTCGTGCAGGTCGTCGGGGATCACCTTCAGCTCGTAATAGATGCCGCGCGCGCGCAGCAACTGCACGAGTCCCACCGTCTGCCCGAAGTCCACGTTGCGGTCGTCATCGCCGTGCACGAGGTACACCGGCGATTTCCATCCGTCGATCGCGCCGATGGCGCTCGAGCGGAAGGCGACGTTGTTCGTGTCGAGCACCGGACCGTACTGGTGCACGCCCGCGAGATCGGCGCCGGCCACGAAGATATCGGAGTTGCGTGCGAGCGCCTCGCTCGTGAGCAGACCGCCGTACGAGAGCCCCCAGATGCCCATGCGCGTCACATCGACGTCGGCGCGCCCCTGCAGGTACTTCGCCCCGGCGAGCACGTCCTGATACTCGCTGTTGCCGCGCGCGTTGGTGTTCTCCGCGTTGCGGAACTTCCGCCCATAGCCGATGCCGCTGCGGTAGTTGATCGAGAGCACGATGTAGCCTTGGCTCGCCAACCACTGGTTGTACGCGTATGCCCAATGGTAGAACTGCATGTAGTGGTAGCCGGGCATCATCTGCCGCGGCGGGCCACCATGCACGAAGATCATCGCGGGACGCTTCTCTCCGCTCTTCATGTCGGTGGGGAGGAAGAGCTGGTTGTGGATCTCGAGTCCGTCGGCGGCCTTCGTGAGCACGATCTCGGGCATCACGTGCGCCGCCGTCGGGAAGTCTTTCCCCAGCGTGGGGAACACCGTCTTTGGGGCTCCGCCCGCCGTCGGCACGAGCGCGATGGACGCCGGCGTCTTGTGATCGTAGTAGATCACCGCGAGCTGCTTGCCGCTGCCGAGCGGCGCGGGGAAGACTTCGATGCCGTTGCCCGTGGAGACCTGGCGCGGCGAGCCGCCCGCCGTGCTCACCGCCCAGATGTGACGGCGCTCGATGTCGCTGGCATTCGTGGCGTAATAGAACGTCTTGCCGTCGGGCGAGAGCGCGACCATCTGCGCGCTCTCGATGAGGCCGTTCGTGGTCGTGAGCTGGACGGGATCGGCGCCGCCCGCGGCCGGCATCGAGTAGTAGCGCTCGAAGTCGTCGTCGGCCGGCGTGAGCGGGAACACGAGACGGTCGCCCGCCCACTGGATGTTATTGATGCCGCTGTAAAGTCGGTCGGCCGCGGTGTTGTGCCATACTTCCTTCGCCGCACCCGTCGCGACATCGGCGAGCATCAGCGACAGCGTGTACCCGCCGCGGAACGTCGCGGAATAAAAGCCCGGTGAACGACGCACGCCCGTCGAGTCCGCGCCGCCGGCACGGCCACCCGCGCCGCCACGACCGGCCGCGTTGCCGCCACCACCCTGACCACGACCGCCGCCGAATCCGCAGCCGCCGCCACCGAACCCACCGCGCCCGGCCGCCGCCGCGGCCGCGTTCGGATTGAACGCCGTGCCCTGCGGAAAGCCGATGCCGCCTCCACCCTGCTGCGTCTGATTGCCGAACGGCACACCGGGACGCCGCAGGAACGCGATCTGCTTGCCGTCGGGCGACCACGTGGGGCTGCCGTCGCAATCCACGCTCGGCGCCACGTACATCACCTTCCGGCCTTTCATGTCATAGACCATCACGAGTGAGTGGTTCTCACGGTCGCTCGTGAACACGATCTTCGATCCGTCCGGCGACCAGCGCGGGTTGCCGTTGCGTCCCCATTCCTTGATGAAGGGGATGCCGCCGGTGTCCATCGCGGTCTTCGGGCCCTCGCCCGTCACGCGGCCGCGGTAGATCTGGCCGTTCTTCACGTACAGCACCCACTTGCCGTCGGGCGAGAGCTGCGGCCCCGCGCCTTCCGCCACGCGCCACGACGGTCCGCCGCTCGTGCGCACGGCCCAGATCGCCTGCTCGGCCCCGCTGGGATCGTGGTTCGGATTGGCGATCCACCCCACGCGATTCGCCGCCGAGCCGCGCACGAACACGGCGATCTTGCCGTCGTCGGAGAGTTCGACGCTCGTGAGGTCCGTGCCGTCGTCGGCGAGGTAGTTGGTGAGGCGCACCGACTTGAAGTCCGGCGCGGCCGCGGTGTAGACGTTGCGCAGTCCCTTGTCGTACGCCATCCACGCCACGCGGTCGGCCGTGCGCGCCGAGGTCACCTCGAGCGGCGAGGCGGGCGAGAGGAACTCGGCGACGGTGGGCTTGGCCTGCGCGTGGAGCGCGGCGGCGAACGGCAGGGCGACGAAGAGTCGCGCGGCGCGGCGGAACATCGGCATCGGGCCTCTGGGTGGGGACGTTGTCCCTACTCTACGAGCGAGACCCGCGAAACGCTACCTGGCGATGAACCGCTGCACGGCCGCGACCGTGCGCGCCGGATCTTCCTCGTGCGGCACGTGGCCCAGGCCGTCGAACGTCACGAGCGTGCTGCCGGCGATATCGCGGTGGAATAGCTCGGCGTTCTCCACCGGGATCAGGTGGTCGCGCACCCCCCAGAGGATGAGCGTGGGGACCTTCACCTGGGCCACCTCGGCGCCGATGCCGTCCGACGGCGCCTGCGAGAAACGGTCGGCGATGGCGCCGCGGTTGCCCGAGCGCAACGCGAGTTCGTAGTACCGGTCGACGAGTTCCGGCGTCACCTTCGTGGGGTTGCCGTACACGTTGCGCACGCTCGATTCGACGAGCGCCCGCGGCAGCGTGACCAGCATGAGCTTGTTGAGCACCGGCGTCTTCGCGATGCGGAACGCGAGCGGCACCGACGTGGAGTGCATCGGATACCCCGCCGCATCGACGAGCACGAGCTTCGCCACGCGCTCCGGAATTGCGCGCGCCACCATCACCGCCAGCTGCCCGCCGAACGAGTTGCCCCCCAGGATCACGCGCGGCAGCTGCAGTGAATCGAGCAGTGCGTCAACGACGGCCACGTAATGCGCCATCGTGTAGTCGCCGTCGGGCATCGGCCCCGTGAGCCCGAACGCCGGCAGGTCAAAGCGTACCACGCGCCGCGTGGGCGAGAGTGCCTGCACCCAGCCGTCCCACGTGTGCAGACTCGCCGAGGTGCCGTGCAGGAGCACGATGGGCAACGAATCGGAGCGCGGTCCTTCGTCCCGCACGTGAAAACGGAGCCCTGCGGCCTCGACGAACTTCGACGGCGCCGGCGCCCACCGCGGCGAGAGATCGGCGACGCTGCGGTCAGGGGCCCAGCTGAACGCGATCGCGCCGAGGAGCAGCACGACGAGGCCGCCGATCGTGAGCGCGAGCGCACGCAACGCGCGGCCGGCCCTCACCCGAGCCGACCCGCGACGTGTTCGGCGTGTTCGGGATAGTGGCGCTGCATGCAGTCCGGGCAGATGGAGTGACTGAACTGCGCGGCGGAGCGCCTGTGCATGTAGACCTCCACCTGGTGCCAGTAGCCCCCGTCATCGCGCACGCTCTTGCAGTGCGAGCAGATGGGGAGGATCCCCTGCAACGTCTGCACTTCCGCGAGCGCCTGCTCCAGACGGCCGAGCGCCTCGGCCTGCCCGCGGATGGCGAGGAAGCGCTGGCGCTGCCAGATGTCGAGCTGCGAGGACACGAGGTAGCCGACGATGTTTCCGCCCACGAGCAGCAGCGCGACGCCGAGCCTCGTGATGCCACTCTCGTAGCTGTCGAAGGTCCACCAGAACACGCCCAAACTGGAGATCGCGGCCGGCACCGTCTGCAGGCGCGACGGGATCGGGAGCGCAAGATAGACGAGCAACACAAGACCGAAGCCGACCACCGGATACGACACGATCGCCGCGGCGCGCAACGGCGCCACGCCACCGGTGAACACGGCGACGGCGGTCACGAAGAGGAACACATGGTTGCGGATCGTACGCGGCGAGGCGTCGGGCCGCATCTGTGACAGCGCGAACATCCCCGACGCGACCACCGCGGCTCTGGCGGTGAACAGCGCCCAGAACGTCGGGCCGACGCTCATCAGGTTCAGGTCGGACACCACGAACACTGCGGTGGCAAAGGCGAGCACCTGGCACAGCAGGCGGGCCTGCGGCAGGGCGTGCGGCAACACGTGTTGCGCGTAGTCCTCTTCGAGATTCGCCTCGGCGAACTCGCCGCGCTCCATCTCGGCGAGTTGCGGCAGGGGAACAGCGGGGATCGAGAGGCCGGTCATGGGCGGGGTGGGGGATTCGGAACGCCTGAAAATGCGGCACTTTCGTCCGTTTCGCAACTATATAAAGCAGTTGGGAGTTGACCCTTACTGGTTACTTGATGGGTCCTCGGGCCGCGAGACCCGGGTATGCGCCTTCCCTGACCGTTCCGTCTACGACGACGGGCACCCCGTTGACGATGACATAGCGGAACCCCACCGACGGGAGCGCGGGCTGCGAGTACGTGGATCGGTCCGCGACGGTGGCCGCGTCGAACACCGTGACGTCGGCGTCGGCGCCGACCCGCAGGCGTCCTTTCTCACGGAACGCCGGCGCGACCGTCTGGAGCCGCTGCGCGGGCATGAGCGTCATCTTGCGGACGGCGTCCATCAGCGTGAGCTGTTTCGTCTCGCGCACGTAGTAGCCGAGCGTGCGCCCGGCGGTGCCGGCGGTGCGCGGGTGGCCTTTGCCATTCTGCACGCGACCGTCGCTCGCGATGGATGTGAGCGGACTCACCATCGCCATCGCTTCCATCTCCGGCGTGTTGAGGAAGAGGATGACCGACTCGCCCGGTTTGCGGTTCGCCGCGAACGTGGCGCGCGTGAGCCGCTCGCCGGTGCGCACGAGCATCAGTTTGGCGAACATGCTGTCGGGGCCGTTGGCGAACTGGTCGAGCAGCGGCGAGCTGATCTCGGTCATGCCGGCGCTGTACGGATATGCCTCGGCCGTCACGTCGAGGCCTCGCGCGCGCGCCTCGGCGACGATGGCGAGATTCTTGGGCGTGTTCTCGAGGCTCGTGCTGTTGATGTGCACGAAGTGCACGGGCGCGCCGCTGATGGCGCTCGCCGCGATCACTTCCATGTACGACTCGACGGCGCTGCCGGGATCGGTGGATCCCCACGAGCGCGTGTGCACGAACACCGGCGCGTGGTACTTGGCCGCGCCGCGGAACGCTTCGAGCACCTCGTATTTCGTGGCGGCGGGCGTGTACTGCAGCCCCATCCCCACGCCGAGCGCGCCGGCGGCGAGGCCGCGTTCGATGCGCGCGCGGATCTCGGCGATCTGCGCGTCGTTCGCCACGTCGTGTCCGGCTTTGTCGAGCGGGAGGAGCGTATGGAGCGGCACGCCACCGTCGTGCATCACGGTCATCCGCGCCGGCACGTGGCCGGACGAGACGCCGAAGTTGATGAGTGCTTTCCCCTCGCGCGCCGCGTAGAACGCGGGGACGTCGTCCGTGCCCACCTCGAGTTCGAGCGCGGTGGTCACGCCGTCGAGGGCGTAGATGCGGTAGTTCTCGTCGTCCTGACCGTGCACGTGCAGGTCGATGAACCCTGGCGTGACGACGAGCCCTTTCGCGTCGATCGTCTGTTTGCCCTTGAGCGGGGCGGCCGAGATGGCGGCGATCTTGCCGCCGCGGATGCCGATGGAGCGGACGGCATCGAGTTTCGATTCGGGGTCGAGGACGCGGCCGTTGTTGATGACGACGTCGTAGGCGCCCTGCGCACGCGCGACCGGCGCGGCGGCGAACGCGAAGGCACAGAGGGCGAAGAACAGGCGGCGCATCACGGACTCCGTGGGCGGGAGGAGGACCACGGGCCGAAAGCTACGCGGGCTCAGGGCTGCGCGGCATAGGTGAACGCCCGCACCAGCGCGCTGAACGCGGAGAGGCCCATCACCGTCTGTACATCGTCGTGCGCGGCGCCGGCCACGATGCGGAGCTGCTTGGGGTCGTGCGCCGCGGCGTACAGGTCGCGCCCCTGCTCCACGGGGATCTGCCGGTCCCCGTCGCCGTGGATGATCAGCACGGGCGCCTGCACCAGCGCGATGTGCTGGGTGTTGGCCAGCGGCTCGCGCAGGAGCCACTCCACAGGGAAGCCGAGCGGGTCGGCGGTCTCCGCCATCGCCTGGCCGTTCGAGAATCCCGACTCGACGACGAGCGCCCGCAGGCCGGGCGTCGTGCTCGCGATGGAAATGGCCGCGCTGCTGCCAAGCGAGTGACCGTACGACACGACGCGGCCGACCGTCACGCCGGGCTGCGTGAGCGCGAACGCCAGCGCACCGCGCGCGTCTGCGGCGATCGTCGTCTCGTCCTTGGAGGTGCCGGTGCTGCGGCCGAACCCGCGATAGTCGTACGTGAGCACATCGAAGCCGCTCTGCCAGAGCACTTCGGCGTGGCGCCACTTCACCTCGGACGCGAGGTTGCCGCTCTTGCCGTGCGAGAAGACGACGGTGAGCCGCGGGGCCGAACCCGGCTGGCGTAACCAGAAGCCGTGCAGCGTCTCGCCCCCGGAGGGGAACGTGACTTCCCGGCGCAGCGAGTCGGGAATGACCGTCGTGGGAAGCGTGTAGGCGCTCACCGCGTCGCCGTTGAACACCGTCGTGTCGAGTTTACAGGCGGCCATCGCCAGCGCCGCGAGCCCGAGCGCCGCGCGGGCGCGAGTGAGGACGCGTGTCATCGGTTTACCTGCACGCCGAGCTGCAGCGAGAGGCCACCGTTGCCGCCGAGGCTGTTCTCGCCTTCGAACATGCCGCTGTGCATGTCGATGTTGGCGGCCATCCATTTGCCTTCGAGTTGCAACGCGAACCGCCGGCCCACGTCGCGTTGCACGCCGACGAGCGGATTCACGATGACCGCCGTCGCACCCGACGGACGCACCGTGAGCGCCGACCCGCCGTAGAGCAGAGTGCGCGGTCCCGCTTCCCAGCTCGCCGTGCCCGTGATGTTCGGATAGAGTCTCGCGCCCCCTGAACCGGCGAAGGCGTAGAGCTGGGCCTGCCCCGTCAGCTCGGGCACGAGCCCGCGCTGATGCATCAACCGTCGCGCCGCGCCGACATCCACGCCGGCGATGCCGAACGCCGCGGCGAGCAGGTGCACGTTCGACGAGAGCGTGACATCGTCGGAGCGGCCCCACATCATGCCGACGTTGGTATACGGCACGACGCCCGTGGGCGAACTGTGCGGGAGGAGTGGGCCGCCGAGCGACGCGATCCAGCGGCTCTCGCCTTTGTGCAACACGCGCACGGGCTGGGTGGCGGTGCAGGCGGCCGCGCACGCGACGAGTGCCGCGAACGCGAGGGAACTCCGACTTGTCCGAAAGCGCATCCGCGCGCTCCTGGGTGGCGTTTCCTGAACCTAGAAGATCCAGAAAACCGACGCCAGTAGCCCGCACGCGGATGTGGCCCCCGTCTTGCTGTGATAAACAGCATGCGAATTTCTCCCGCTCTCCTCGTCGCCGCACTCGGCGCCATCGCGCCCGCCGCCGTCGTCGCGCAACGTCCGTCCGTCGGCACGCGCGTCGCCATTCAGCAGGTGCCGCTCACGGCGCTGGTCGATTCCGGGAGCCTCGTGATCGTGAAACGCACGCCCGAGACCATCCTGGCGTCAGCGCGACCCATCGTGCGCGCGAATTCGGCCTGGTCGCTCGTCGCCGTGCTCGTCGCACCGAAGGGATCAGAGCTCTCGGCGACCGTGCAGGGCTCGGGAGAGAAGATCGAACTCGATGCCGAACATCCGCAGGCGATCGTCGCCACGTCGGCGCGCGCGTGCGCACGTTGCGAAGTGCCACTCTCGTGGCAGTTCAACGCGAACGGCGAGCGCGAATCGGCGACGAGCAGCGATGAGGGGAAGACGGCGAAGAAAGGCACGCCGCCGCTGATGGCGCTGCCGGTGGTGCGTTACGTGGTGCAATCCGTGACGAGCGCAGGGGCCGCGAAGTCCGACCGACCGTGAACCGCTGCCGCTGGATCAGGGCGCGGTGAGCGTGAACGTCACCGGGACCGCGTAACTGCCGGGCGCGTCCTTCGTCCACGCGAGCAACACCCAGAAATACAGTGTCGAGTTGACGGCCGCCGACGCCGTTCCGCTCGCGACTTGCGTGGCGCTCGTCGTGACGACCGTCTGCGCGCCGGCGAGCGTGCTGCTGTATTTCAGGTCGCTGAGCGGCTTGCTCTTCCAGGCGTAGGTGCCGGTGCCCGTCCATGCGCCGCCGCTCACGGACAGCGTCCACGTGCGATTGCCCGTGACGGTGAGCGCGACCGGCAGCGCGTCGGCGTGCCCGGCGGTCATCATCGCCGTGGTGGCGGTGAACGACGATACGGTAGGCGACACGGTCAGTTGCAGCAGCTTGGGATTGGTCATCGTGCTCGCCGTGCTCGTGTTCGTGCTCGAGGTGCACGTCTTCGCGGTGGCATTCGTGATGTTCGTCGTGGTGCAGGTCTGTGCGCCGAGCCGTCCCGCGCCGAACGCCACGGCGAGCGCGGCGAACGCGGCGAACCGCACGGCGGTACGGGCGCGCATCAGCTGATCCGGCCGGCGCGGAAACTGCCCGACGCGCCGGCGCCGCTGTCGCCGGTCTCGATCCACGTGCCCGTGATCGAATCGGCGCGCACCGTCGCCACGTGGTGACGCAGCCGGGCCGAACCGATGACGATGTCGAACTCGATGCTGGTGGCGTCGGACGCGCGACCGCTGACGAGACCGGTGAGCGGCAGGCGCTGACCGAGCGCGCTCGCCTCCGTGGCGTCGAGACTGCCCGTGAAGCCGGAGCCGCTTCCCGCCGTGAGCGCGAGCGTACCGTCCACCGTGGGTGAGGCCGCGGAGGCGGCGAGATAGTGCCAGGTGCCGCCGACGTTCGCCGCGACTCCGCCGGGCGAGGTCGGCACGGTGCTGCACGCGGTCGCGAGCGCGAGCGCCGCGAGCGCGGCCCGTCGAGCGAGCGTCCACGGCGGGTTCCGTCGCGAGCGGTTCATTGTCCTGCCTTGCCCGATGTGGCGGCGGCGCCCGTCTGCGAGCGAGTCTGCACATTGCCCTTCGTTGCGCCACTATTTCCGTTGCGCGGCTGAAAGATGCGCACGGGACGCGGGTGCGCGACCAGATCCGCGGAACGCACCGTCGTGCCGTCGATGCGCAGCGGACCGACCGTGTCGAACACGATGGGTTCGCGCGACTCGTCGGCCTCACCCGTGATCTCATATGTTCCTGCGGGCAACGCGTCGAAGTCGGCACGGCCGTCGGCCGTGGCACGCACCATCCACTCGCGGCCGTTGGCGCTCTTCGCGATGACGACCACCGGGCCGACGACCGCGAGACCGCCGTCGAGGCCCGTTGTCACGACCTGCACGGAGAGCCGCCCCGTGCGGACCACGGCGAGGTTCGCCTGGGAGCCACCCGCGGCGGCGATCCATCCCATCGGCAACGTGCGCGGGTCGACGACGAGCGACGAGGCGCCGCCGGCGATCCGGTAGCGGCCGCGCGCGTCGGTGATC
>CAIRBD010000144.1 GCA_903876745.1 uncultured Gemmatimonadota bacterium | reverse complement strand
TGGTGCGGGTGGCGCCAGCGGCGCGCTCGTCGTGCTCGCCATCGGCGTGGGCGTGCACCTGATCGAGGCGAACATCGTCGCGCCGCTCATCATGCAGAAAGGCGTGCACCTGCCGCCGGTGTTCTCGATCCTCGCCGTGCTCATCGTCGGGAAGCTGCTCGGCCCCACGGGACTGCTCGTCGCCGTGCCCATGCTCGCCGTCGTGATGGTGCTCGTCCGTCGCGTCCTCATCGAGGGCATCTACGGCGATGCTCCGCGCGGGCCACGCGACAAGGCGCCGCCGTCGGACGACGCTGCCGTTCCGGACTCCGCAACGAACTGATTCGGAGCGCGTCGCGCGGGTGACGCGTCGCGGCACGCGCCGGCGCATCGTGGCGCCGTGTCCACCAACGCCCTCGACCTGCGCCGCGTCTCGCGGCGGTTCCGTGCCGGCATCGACGGCTGCTCCGCCGTCGTCACGGCGCTGCAGGGCGTATCGCTGCAGGTCGCGCGTGGCGAATGCGTCGGGCTCTGCGGCGCGCCTGGAGCGGGCAAGACCACCCTGCTCCTCATCGCCGCGGGCGTGCTGCATCCGGACGCCGGCGCCGTCTGGCGCGCGCCGGCCGCCTGGGTGGACGAATCGAGCGACGCGCTCGGTTTCCTCACCGTCCGGGCCGCCATCGAGTACGCGCAGACCCAGGCCGAGCTCGCCGGGCGTGACGCCGATGGCGACGTCGACGGCGTCCTCGCGCGCGCCGCGCTCGCCGAGGTCGCGCATGTACGCGTCGCACAGCTCACCGCCGGGTGCCGCGCGCGACTGCGCGTCGCCCACGCCCTGCTCACTCGGCCCGTGCTGCTCTGCATCGACGATCCGCTCGCCGGTCTCGACGCCGCCGAACGGCGGCGCTACGCCGCCTTCCTCGGCGGCTTGCAGCGCGCCGGTCTCGCCGTGCTCCTCTCGGCGCGGCATCGCGCGCTGCTCGCCCCCGTCGCCGCCCGCGTCGTCACGCTTCACGCCGGCCGGCTCCTCGATGCCGACGCCGATCCCGCGGCGCTCGAACTCGACGTGCGCCCGCCGGCTGCGGCCGCCGTGCTCGCCGGCCATTTCATCGGCGTCCAGCGTCGCGGACGCCGGGTGCAGGTGCCGCTCGCGCGCGTCTCGGCCGAGGAGATCCTCAGCGCCTGTCTCGCGTTGGGCATCCGCGTGCGCGGCTCCCGCATCGTCTCCGCGCCCATGCCCGGTCGCGTGGCGGAACGCGCCGATGCGGTGCGCCAAGACGCGCTCGATGACGCGGGCTGACGCCCCCTCCACAGCGCCTGCACGCACGCTGTAGTTTTAGGCGTGCCCGACTTCCAACTCTACAACTCGCTCACCCGCGAGATCGAACCGTTCGCGCCCGCCGACGGCCACACCGTGCGCTTCTACGCCTGCGGGCCGACCGTCTACAATCCGGCGCACCTCGGCAACTTCCGCACGTTCCTGTTCGAGGACCTACTGCGGCGCGTGCTGCGCATGCGGGGATGGTCCGTCGAACAGGTCATGAACCTGACCGACGTCGACGACAAGATCATCAAGCGGGCCACCGAACAGCACAAGACGATCCGTCAGGTCACCGACCCCGTGATCGTCACGTTCCACGCCGATCGCGAATATCTGCGCATCCAGCGCGCCGAGCATTATCCGCGCGCCACGGATTTCATCCCGCAGATGATCGATCTCGTGAGCCGGCTCGAGGCGAAAGGCGTCGCGTACAAGGCCGAGGACGGGTCCGTCTACTTCGCCATCGACAAGTTCCCCGGCTACGGCAAGCTCTCGCAGCTCGACACGCGCGAGATCCGCGCCGGCGCGCGCGTCGCGCAGGACGACTACGCCAAGGAGAACGCGCAGGACTTCGCGCTGTGGAAGGCGGCGAAGCCCGAGGACGAAGCGAGCGAAGCGGTGTGGGATTCCCCCTGGGGGCGCGGCCGGCCCGGCTGGCACCTCGAGTGCTCGGCGATGGCGATGTCCATCCTCGGCGAGACGATCGACCTGCACGCCGGCGGCATCGACCTCGTGTTCCCGCACCACGACGACGAGATCGCGCAGAGCGAAGCCGCCACGGGCAAGCCGTTCGCCCGTTTCTGGTGCCACGGCGAGTTCCTCCTCACCGACGGCGCGAAGATGGCGAAGCGTGTCGGCAACGTGAGCAACGTCTCCGACCTGCGCGCCAACGGCGTGAGTGCGGCGGCGCTGCGACACTTCATGTTCTCGACGCACTATCGCAAGCAGTTGAACCTTTCGGGTGAGGCGCTCGAAGGGTCGATCGAGGCGGTACGCCGCGTGGGCGACTTCGCGGAGCGCCTCGAGCGCGAGCGTGGCGGCACGTCGGCGCTTGCCGAGGCGGCGGAGACGCTGCTCGTGGAATCGACGACGGCGTTCGGTGACGACCTGAACGCGCCGCGCGCGATGGGCGCGATGTTCGAGTTCATCACGGCGGCGAACCGCGAACTCGACAAGCGCGGCACCGATGCGGAAGCGCTCGCGCGGGCGCGCGAGGCGTTCCGCCAGGTGAACGCGGTGTTCGACGTGATCCCCGAGCGGGTGGTGGAAGACGCGGCATTGAGCCGGTGGGTGGAATCCCAGTTGGCGGCTCGGACGGCGGCGAGGCAGCGCCGTGATTTTGCGGAGGCCGACGCGGTGCGTAAAGCGTTGGAAGAAAAGGGGATAGCGATCGAAGACTCCCCGTCCGGGACGCGCTGGAAGAAGGTGCGCTGAGTGGGGGACGAGGCACCTAACGCGGTGCCGCTCAACGGCTTGACTTGCCTCTGCCGCCTGGGTATTCTATGAGTCTCGCGCAAATAGCCTGCCGCTGACGTAGCTCAATTGGCAGAGCACCTGATTTGTAATCAGGCGGTTGCGAGTTCGATTCTCGCCGTCAGCTCTGCTGTCGCTGTCAGTCGGACTTGGTTGTTTGCGCGCAGCGCGGAACATCGCGGTGGGGTACTCAAGTGGCCAACG
>CAIRBD010000143.1 GCA_903876745.1 uncultured Gemmatimonadota bacterium | reverse complement strand
CGCTACCGGTGTGCGTGTGCCACAGCTTGCCGTGCCCGCGTTCGTGAGAGAAGCGCTCGCCGCCGCGATGCGCGCCGTGCGCGACCGCCCGCCCCTGCAACGCGGGCTCACGCTCGGCGTGCTCACCCCGCTCCTCCCGTGCGGCTGGCTCTACGCATTCGTCGCGACCTCCGCGGCTGCGGGCACCGCACCCCGCGGCGCGCTCGTGATGACGGCCTTCTGGCTCGGCACCGTGCCGGCGATGGCGGCGCTCGGCCTCGGCGCGCAGCGCCTCCTCGGCCCCATGCGTCGGCGCATGCCGGCCATCACCGCCGCCGCGATGGTGGTCATCGGCCTGCTCACCGTCGCAGGGAAGTTCGGCCTGCCCGCCATGCACGCACACGACGCAGCGATGCAGCGCGATGGCCACCAGCACTAGCTTCGACGGCGCCGCGCGCTCGGCCGCCGTCCCCGACGTCGCCTGCGCGCACTGCACGCTCCCCGTTCCCGACGGCTTCCTCGAACCGGCGGCGCCGCGCCAGTTCTGCTGCGCCGGATGCCGCACCGCGTGGTCGATCATCCACGAGCACGGCCTCGAGGACTACTACGCGTTCGCCGAGCGCCGCGAAGGACCGGTGGATGCGTCCGGCCGCTCCTACGTGGAGTTCGACCACGAGGCCTTCCACGCGCTCTACGTGAAAGGCGTGCGCGGTGGCCTTGTGGAATGCGACCTGTATCTCGAGCGTGTGCACTGCGCGAGTTGCGTGTGGCTCGTCGAGAAGATGCCGCTCGCCATTCCCGGCGTCGCCCGCGCCGATCTCGACGTGGGACGCGCCCTCGCCCATCTCGTGTGGGAGCCGGGGAAGACCACGCTCTCGCAGATCGCCGTGTTCCTCGACAACCTCGGCTATCCGCCACATCCGTACCGCGGTGGAAAGGCCGACGCGCTGCGCCGCACCGAGGACCGCGCGTCGCTCGTCCGCATCGGCATCGCGGGGGCCATCGCCGCCAACGTGATGATGATCGCGCTCGCGATCTACGCCGGCTGGTTCGGCGGCATGGATCCCGCGTTCCAGCGCTACTTCCGCTGGTGGAGCTTCCTGCTCACCACGCCCGCCATCTTCTGGCCGGGACGCGTCTTCTTCACGAGCGCCTGGGGCGCGCTGCGCAATCGCTCGCTGCACATGGACGTGCCCATCGCGCTCGCCATCGGCGTCGGCTTCGGCCGCGGCGCGTGGAACACCATCCGCGACAGCGGCCCGATCTACTTCGACGGCGTGGCCACGCTGATCTTCCTCCTCCTCGTCGGCCGCTTCCTGCAGCAGCGCGCGCAGCGCGCCGCCGCGGATTCCGCCGAGCTGCTCTTCTCGCTCGCCCCGTCCACGGCGCGCGTGGTGGAAGGCACCGAGATCCGCGAGGTCCCCACGCAGGCCGTGTTGCCGGGCACCATCCTCGACGTGCGCGCCGGCGACACGATGGCCGCCGACGGCATCGTCACGAGCGGGCAGTCCTCGATGGACTTTTCGCTGCTCTCTGGCGAGTCGCGTCCGGTCGCCGTGCACGAAGGCGCCGAGGTGTT
>CAIRBD010000142.1 GCA_903876745.1 uncultured Gemmatimonadota bacterium | reverse complement strand
GCGCGCGCGCGGCGATCTGCTTCGAGCCGGGTGACCGCGTGTCGGTGCAGGGATTGCACGGAAGACTGTTGGAAGCGCCGCGCGGCGAGTTCGCCGCGGCACCGCTCCTCGCCGGCGACGCGACCGCGCTCGCCGAGTTCAAAGACTGGTTCGAACGCACCATTCCTCATCGCACGACGGACTGATGGCAGACGACAAGAAGTTGACGACCCGCGCTGGCGATTTCAGCGCCTGGTACAACGAGTTGGTGCTCCGCGCCGAACTGGCCGACTACTCGCCGGTGAAGGGCTCGATGGTCATCCGCCCGAACGGCTACGGCATCTGGGAGCGGATGCAGCGCGCCCTCGACGACATGTTCAAGGCGACGGGGCATCGCAATGCGTATTTCCCGCTGCTCATCCCCGAGAGCTTCCTGAAGAAGGAGGCGCAGCATGTGGAGGGGTTCGCCCCCGAGTGTGCGGTGGTGACGCACGGCGGCGGCAAGAAGCTCGAGGAGCCGCTCGTCATCCGGCCGACGAGCGAGACGATCATCTACCACATGTTCGCGAAGTGGGTGCAGAGCTACCGCGACCTGCCGCTGCTCATCAACCAGTGGGCGAACGTGGTGCGCTGGGAGATGCGCACGCGGCTGTTCCTGCGCACGCTCGAGTTCCTCTGGCAGGAGGGACACACCGCGCACGCCACGCACGACGAGGCCGAGGAGGAGACGCGGCGCATGCTCGGCGTGTACCGGACGTTCATGGAAGAGTTCATGGCGATGCCCGTGATCACGGGGCAGAAGTCGGAGAGCGAGAAATTCGCCGGGGCGCTGCGCACCTATTCGTGTGAAGCGATGATGCAGGACAACAAGGCGCTCCAGGCCGGCACGTCGCACAACCTCGGGCAGAACTTCTCGAAGGCGTTCGAGCTCAAGTTCCAGACGGAGGCCGGCGACATCGAGTTCGCCTGGAACACGAGCTGGGGCGTGAGCACGCGCATGATCGGCGGGCTGGTGATGACGCACGGCGACGACAACGGCCTCGTGACGCCGCCGCGCCTCGCGCCCATCGAAGTGGTGATCATTCCCATCTGGAAGACCGACGACGAGAAGGCGAAGCTCACCGAGGCGGCGAACGCGCACCGTGACGAGCTGACCTCGTGGATGGGGCGCGGCGCGCACGATCGCCTGCGCGTGCACGTGGACGCCCGCGACGGCATGCGCGCCGGCGCGAAGTATTACGAGTGGGAGTTGCAGGGCGTGCCGCTGCGGCTGGAGCTCGGCCCCAAGGACCTCGAGAAGCAGTCGGTGTTCTCGGCGCGTCGCGATACGCGCGCCAAGGCGCCCATCGCGATGGCGGGCGTGGCCGAATCCGTGGCCAAGGTGCTCGAGACGATCCAGTCCGACATGTTCGCGGCCGCCAAGGCGCGTCGCGAAGCGCACAGCGTTCGCGACATCGCGTCGTACGATGCGTTCAAGCAGTTGATGGATGGGGACGGCGGCTTCGTGTACGCAGGGTGGTGCGGCGACGGAGCCTGCGAGACCAAAGTGAAGGAAGAGACCAAGGCCACGATCCGGTGCATCCCCGACGAGGAGTTCCGCAGCGCGCAGGCGCCGACGGCGTGCCTCGCGTGTGGCGGGCCAGCAAAGCACGAGGCCGTGTGGGCCAAAGCGTACTGACCCAGGCGTTCGCCCGCCGCGACGGCGTGGCGTATTGCGAGGACGTGCCGGCCGAGCGCATCGCGCGCGAGGCCGGCACACCGGCGTTCGTCTATAGCGCGAGCGTCATCCGCGACCGGTTCAAGAAACTGTCGGGCGCCCTGCAGGGCGTACCGCACCGCATCCACTACAGCCTGAAGGCCAACTCGAACCGCGCGATCCTCGATCTGCTCCGCGAGTTGGGTTCCGGTGTGGACGTGGTGAGCGGCGGGGAGTTGTTCCGCGCGCGGCGGGCCGGGTTCGGCGCCAAGGACATCATCTTCGGCGGGGTGGGGAAGACCGCGAAGGAACTCCGCGAGGCCGTGCAGGCCGGGATCAAGCTGATCAACGTGGAGTCGGAAGCCGAGCTGCAGCTGCTCGACCGGATCGCCGGCGAAGTCGGCGCCGTGGCGCCGGTGGGGTTCCGCATCAACCCCGAAGTGGCCGTCGAGACCAAGCACGAGTACATCGCGACCGGCTCGAAGGGACACAAGTTCGGCATCCCGTACGAGGACGCGCCGGCAGTGATCGCCACGGCGCTCAGGCTCAAGCACGTGGCCGTGCTCGGCCTCGACATGCACGTGGGGTCGCAACTGTTCACGTTCGAGCCGTATCGCGACGGACTCGACAAGCTCGGCGACCTCGCGTCGCGCGTCCGCGCGATGGGCGCGACGCTGGAGTACGTGGACATCGGCGGCGGCCTGCCGGTCGCCTACGGGGACGGCGATGCCGATCCCGATCTGGGCGCCTGGCACGACGTGATCGTGCCGTCCGTCAAGAAGCTCGGCGTGGAACTCCTCGTGGAGCCGGGCCGCTTCTTCGCCGCGGCGAGTGGTGTGCTGTTGGCGCGGGTGCTCTATCGCAAGCGGAGCGGCGGCAAGGATTACGTCATCGCCGACGCGGGGATGACGGAACTGCTGCGTCCGTCGCATTACGATGCGTATCATTTCATCGAGCCGGCGGTCGCGCGCGACGAGCGGGCGACGGTGGACGTGGTGGGCCCCGTGTGCGAGAGCGGCGATTTTCTCGCGCTCGAACGGGAGATGGAGGATGCGCGGCCCGGCGACCTGCTGGTGATCCACACGGCGGGCGCGTACGGCTACGTGATGAGTTCGACATACAACTCGCGGCCGCGGGCCGCGGAGGTCATGGTCGACGGGCATCGGTTTGCCGTCGTGACGGCGCGGGAGCGATACGAGGATCTGGTGCGCCTCGAGCAGGACGACCCCGACTGGAGGGACGCGTGATGAAAGTTGGCCTGATGTCCGATACGCACGATCGGGTGCCCGCCGTGGCGGAACTGCTCGCGCAGATGATGGAGCGCGGTGTGGGGATGGTGTTGCACGCGGGGGACTTCTGTTCGCCGTTCGCGCTCAAGCCGTTCGAGGACGCCAATGTGGCGCTCGCCGGCGTGTTCGGGCGCAACGACGGCGATCCCGAGGGACTCAAGGCGATCGCCGCGCAGGGGATGGGGCAGGAGCTGTTCGAGTCGCCGCATTCGCTTACCATCGGCGAGCACAAGATCCTGCTCGTGCACGACATCGGTGATGTCGCGGCACGCTCGGTGAAGTCGCACCACATCGTGGTGCACGGCCTCGAACACCAGCAGTCGATGAAGACGCGCGGCGACACGCTCATCATCAATCCCGGCGAGGCATGCGGCTGGATACACGGCGCTCCCACCGCCGCGGTCCTCGACCTCGACACGAAGCACGTCGAGTTCATCAAACTCGCCGACCCGAAGTGGCAGTACTAACCAGCTCCCCGTCAGCCCCGCCCTCATGAGCTCGCGCATCCTGATCCTCGATTGTGGCTCGCAGTTCACGCAGCTCATCGCGCGCCGTGTGCGCGAGGCGCGCGTGTACTCCGAGATCCATCCGCCGACGCGCTCACTCGAGTGGATCCGCGCATGGAATCCCACGGGGATCATCCTGAGCGGCGGGCCGAACTCGGTGACCGACGACGGGGCGCCGACATTCGACCGCGGCATCCTTGACGTGGCGCCGCTGCTGGGCGTGTGCTACGGACTGCAGTGGATCACGCACACCGAGGGCGGCACGGTGGTCGCCGGCGGCGGACGGGAATACGGTCGCGCCGAGATCACCGTCGACGAACCCGGAGGAATGTTCGACGGGTTCTCGAAGGGGGAGCGCACGACGGTGTGGATGAGCCACGGCGACCACGTCGAGACGCCGCCGCCGGGGTATGTGCTGACGGCAGGGAGCGCCGGGAGCGTCGTCGCCGGATTCCGTCACGCCACGAAGCCCATCCACGCGATCCAGTTCCACTCCGAGGTCGCGCACACCGTGCGCGGCGCGGAGATCATCCAGAACTTCCTCTTCGGCATCTGCAAAGCGTCGCCCGACTGGACGCCCGGTTCGTTCATCGAACTCGAGATCGCCAAGATCCGCACGCTCGTCGGGAGCAAGAAGGTCATCTGCGGGCTCTCGGGGGGCGTGGACAGCTCCGTGGCCGCCGCGCTGGTGCATCGCGCGATCGGCGATCAGCT
>CAIRBD010000141.1 GCA_903876745.1 uncultured Gemmatimonadota bacterium | reverse complement strand
GCGCGCGCGCGTTCGAGCGCATCGTGACGCGCCTGTTCGCGCGCTTCCTCCGCCGCGGCGAGGGCGAAGTGCTCCTCCCGGTTCGCGGCCTCGAGGCGTTCGATCTGCAGCTCGAGTTCGACCGTCTGCTCTTCGAGTTGTTGCTGTTGTTCGTCGATCGCGACCGACTGCCGCGACAGGTGGCGCATCACGATGAAGAAGATGACGGCGACGATGAGCAACGGGAGCAGGATGCCCGCGACCGACCAGAACCCCGAGGACTGGTCTTCGAGCACATGCGCGTCGAGCGCTTCATGCTCCTTCGCGACGAAATCAGCGATGTGCTCGCGCACGGGCGAGAATCTCACGGCGGCGTCATCGACGGCGGCAATGCGACCGGCGCGCACCGGCTCCGCCCAGCCCACCTCCCAGTCGTCCACGGCGCGCGCGACCTCCCGCACGCGCCTCTGCTGCTCATTGTCGGCAACGGTCAGCTGATCGAGCGAATCGAGTGCGGCCGTGAGCGCGGTGCGCGCGGCGGCTTCGGTCGCCAGCAGCCCGCTCTCGTGCGAGAGCGCGTAGACGCGAAGGGTGGCCTCGCGCTCGACGGCGAGCAGCTGGACGCTACGGACGATGCGCCCGACGTCGCCGGAATGAAGGAGGGTCCCCCGCGACTGACGGTGCGTCGCGAACACCGCGACCCAGGCTACACCGGCCGTGAGGATCGCCAGCGAGGCGATCCACACGTACGAGCGTATCCCGGGCAAAAGGCGTCGCGTGCGCGCGCCGTCCACGGTGTTGATGTCGTCCATGACACTCCATCTCCATTCCCAACCAATGCGACAACGCCCCACCCGCGATCACGCGGCTGGCCGCAAGCGCTCGGATGGACCAATCCTGTGTCAGATTATCGGCATGGGACGTCCTCTTCCTGAACGCCAATCTTTGTGATGCCCGGTCGATGCGACCGAATCACTCCATCGACACCGGCAGTCCTTCGCGGGTCCACTCGCTGAACCCACCGCGCAGGTTGATGACGCCCGAAATGGCGTGCCGGCGGAGGAGGCTCGCGGCGATGGCGGAACGGGTTCCGCCCTGACACTGGACCACGATGTGGCGGTCGGCGGGCAGTTCGCCGACGCGGCCGGCGAGCTCGCCGAGCGGGATGTGGAGTGCGCCGGGGAGATGGCCGTGGTCCCATTCCGAGCGGTTGCGCACGTCCACGACCACGAGGTCGCCGTCGGCGAGTCGTTCGGCGAGTTCGAGGGCGCTCATACAAGGAATGGGACTTCCGGCAGTTCCGGCCGCGGCCCAGTCGGCGACCACCGATGCGGGGAACCAACCGGCGACGTCGTCGAGCCCGATCATGGCCAACTCGCGGGCTGCGCGGTCGCAGGTCGCCGCATCGTCGGCGATGAGGAAGACATCGGTGCCGTACGGCAACAGCCATCCCGCCCAGGTGGAGAACGAGGCGGACAGGGGAATATTGATGGTGCCGGCGCCGAACGCGGCGCCGAACGCCTCAGCCGACCGCACGTCGACGACGATCGCACCTGCGGCAAGTCGGGCGGAGAGCGTGTCGCTGTCGAGCATCGTCGGGTGGGGGAGCCCATCGAGGATGCGCGGGCCGTCGCGATTGATGCGCTTCATCTGCGCGAAGTACGTCGGCGGTTCGGGCTGGCCAACAAGCACTTCAGCGACGAAGGCGTCCTCGTCGGAGATGGCAAACGCCCAGTTGGCGAGCTTCTCGTACCCGACGGTGGACTGCGGGAGCGCGCCGAGCGCCTTGCCGCAGGCAGAACCGGCGCCGTGGCCCGGCCAGAGCTGCACGTGATCGGGGAGCGCGCGGAACCGCTGGAGCGAGTGGAAGAGCACGTGGGCGGAGTCGCGCATGGTGTTCGCGACCTTGGCCGCGCGCTCGAGCAGGTCGGGACGGCCCACGTCGCCGACGAACACGAAATCGCCGCTCGCGAGCCCGACGGGACGGCCGCTCGTGGCTTCGTCGGTGACGAGGAAGGCGAGATGCTCGGGTGTGTGGCCGGGCGTGTGCATCACGTCGATGCGCACGCGCCCGACGTGGAACGACGATCCATCGCGCAGCAGCGTCGCGCCGTCGGTCGTGGCGAAGGCGTATTGCCAATCGGGGCCGCCTTCGGCGGAAAGCAGCAACTGCGCGCCCGTGCGCTTGGCGAGTTCGCGGGACCCGGAGACGTAATCGGCGTGGATGTGCGTCTCGGTGACGCACCGGATGTGCACTTTCTCTGCGGCGGCTGCGGCGATGTACTGCGCGACGTCGCGATTCGCATCGATGACGACGGCTTCGCCCGTGGCTTCACAGCCGATGAGATAGCTGGCCTGCGCGAGGCCCTGATCGTAGAGTCGCCGGAAGATCATGGTAGGTGCGAAGTGCGGAGTGGTGCGATGTGGTGATCGCGGCGGACGTGGAGCAGCTCGCGCGGACTGCCGACTACAATAGCGACCGATTGTTCCACAGCACCAGTGCGGCGATCAGCAGCAGCAGCACGGCAAAGCCGCGCTTGAGGGTGTTCTGTTTCACGAAACGGAGCAGTGCCGTTCCGGCGAGCAACCCGCAGATCGCGACGGCGCTGAAGGAGGCCACGAAGCGCCAGTCGATGACCATCTTTCCGGCCTGCCCGGCGTATCCGGCGACGCAGTTCATCGCGATCACGAGCAGCGATGTGCCAACGGCCTGCCGCATCGCGACGCCGCCGAGGATGACGAGCGCCGGCACGATGAGGAATCCACCGCCGATGCCGACGATGCCGGTGAGGATGCCGACACCGAGCCCGACGCCGTAGAGCAGTACCGGGTGGATGTTCGTCGCCGGTGCGTCGGCGGCGGCGCGAAACGACGAACGCAGCATCGAGACGGCGGCGGCCGCCATCGCGATGCCCAGGATGGCGAGTTGCACCCGCGGATCGAGCAGTCGGGCGATACGGCCGCCCGCGAACGCGCCAAGCATGGCGACGCCGCCGAAGAGAAGGGCACGCTCGAGGCGCACGTTGCCCAGCCGCCAGTGCCGCCACGCGCCGAACGCACTCGTCAGGCCGACGATGGGAAAACTCATCGCGATGGCGAGCTTGGGTTCGATGCCGAGCACATACACGAGCACGGGCACGGTCAGGATGGACCCGCCGCCGCCGAGCATGCCGAGGGCGAGTCCGATGATGAGTGCGAAGGCGAGGGCGAGCGCGAACACCGTCAGCCGTCGAGTGCAGGGTACCAGCGTTGCGGTCCGCGCCGATCGACCACCTGCTCGGCCGCGGCGGCGAGGCGGAAGAGCAGTTGCTCACCCCAGGGACGCCCGATGGCCTGCAGGCCGATCGGGAGACCATCGCGGTCGTAGCCCGCGGGCATGGTGATGGCGGGATGTCCGGTGAGGTTGGAGGCGAAGGCGAAGCGCATGATGCGGACCGTGGTGGTGAGGTCCGATTCGCCGTCGGGGAGCGCTTTCTCGTTGATCGCCGGCGCGGCTTGCCCCGTAGTGGGGGTGATGATGGCGTCGATCCCCTCGAACGCGCGCGCCCAGAGGGCCCGCGCGTGCGTTCGGATGCGCTGTGCGGCGACGTATTCCTGGGCGCGCCACGACCGGGCGACGGCGAGGTTCACGCGGACGTCGAGTCCGAACTCGGCGCGGTGCTTGGGGAGGAAGCGCATCATCTGCGACGCCATCTCACTCGTGATGGTGACGATGTGCGCGACGCGCTGCGATTCGAGTTCCGGGATCTCGACGTCGACGAGCGTGGCGCCGCGATCGACGAGGGAGCGGAGGAGCGCTTCACAATGTTCGACGACGTCCGCGGTGGCATCGCGGAACCAGGGGCGGAACACGCCAAGCCTTACGCCAGCGAGCGAGCCCGGCGCGGCGTCGTCGAGCGCGACGGTCGGATGGCCGAGCGTGTTGGGGTCGCGCGGGTCGGCGCCGGCGATGAGTTCGTAGGTGCGGGCGCAGTCGCGCACGGATGTGGCGAGCGGACCGATGTAGGCGAGGCTCCAGCAGAGCGGATAGGCGCCGTGTTCGCTGACACGGCCGAACGTGGCCTTGATGCCCACGAGGCCGCAGAGCGCAGCGGGGATGCGAATGGACCCGCCGCCGTCGGCGCCGATGGCGACAGGCACCAGCCCCGCCGCGACGGCAGTGGCCGGACCGCTCGACGAGGCGCCCGTGTGATACCGATCGTTGTAGGGATTGCGTGTGGTGCCGTGGTGCGGGTTGAGGCCGGTGACGTTGATGCCGATCTCGTGCATGTTCGCCTTGCCGACGAGCACAGCGCCCGCGGCGCGCAGGCGCGCGGCGGCGGTGCAGTCTTCACGCGCCGGATCGCCGCGGCCGATGAATTTCGTGCCGACGGTGGTCGGGTAGCCGGCCACGTCCATCTCGTCCTTGATGGCGACGGGAACGCCGTCGAAGAGGCCGAGTGGCTTTCCCGCACGCCACCGTTCAGTGCTCGCGCGTGCCTGAGCCATGACGTCGTCACGATTCACGGCGATCATGGCGCGCAGCGGATGCGGGCCTGTATCGCTCGCGGCGTGCTGGGCGAGGAAGCGTTCGGCGACGGCAACGGGCGTGGTTCGTCCTTCGCGGAACGCCAGGTGATAGTCGTCGAGGCCAGGGAAGTGGAAACCCTTGGGTTCGTGCGGCGCGCCCGCGTGCACGAGCGGCGGCACGGGACGCTCGTCGGCGTCGAGGTGCGGGAGGAGCGTCGGCGCTTCATCGGGTGCGGCGCCACGAATGCTCGTGAGGCCGCCGTCGCTCTTGAGCTTCTCGACGAGCAGCGCACCGATGACGGGCGTTTCGGCGAGGTTCGCGACGACGCGGAGCGCGCCGGTACCGAGGCGCGGGAAGATGCCGGACCGAAGGTCGTAGGTCACTTGGGGGTTTCCGTGAACTTTGAGATATGGCCGCGCGGTCCGACGACCCAGCCTGTGCGCGGTGACGCGAAGCCGAGCCCCCACGCGGTGAGCGTGTCACCGTGTTGCCAGCTGGCGCCGAAATCGCGCGACATCGTGGTGCCCCAGGCACCGGCGCCGACGAATGTGACCGGGTTGGAACCCGGAACGAGCGTGAGTCCCTGTGTGGCGCCGTCGGGTTTTCCGAGGCCGCGCGTCCAGGTGACACCGCCGTCGGTGGTGCGGATAGCGAAGTCGGTGCCGCGCGCGATGGCGTAATCGCCGCCCACGGCGAGTCCGTTGCGTGCGTCGGCGAAGGCGATACCGAAGAGGCCAGCGCTCGCACCGCCCGGGAGGCCCGTGCCGTGCACTTCCCACGTGCGGCCGCGGTCGGTGGTGCGGAAGACGCGCGCTTCCTTTCCGCCGCCGCTGGCGATCCACGCGTTGCGGTCGCCCTGTGTGGTGAGCTGCGTGTTGCTCGCTGCGAACGCGGCCTCGCCCGGAATGACCGGCGGGATGTTCGCCGGATTCACGCGCTGCCAGCTCGCGCCGCCGTCGTCGGTGGTGAGGATGACGAGCTTGCCGTCGATGGGATCGCTGAAGGTGAAGCCGTGTTTCGTGTCCCAGAAGGCGAGGCCGTCGAGGAAGATGCCTTTGGTGGAATCACTCCACGAGAGCGTCCAGCTCTTTGCGCCGTCGGTGGTGCGGTAGATGCGCGCCTGTCCCTGTTCGGCGGGGCCGGCGCTCGAAACGACGGCGGTGTTGGCGTCGAAGGCCTTGATGCCGCGGAAGTCGAGACGCGCGGCGCCGGGGATGGTATCGGCGACCCACGTGGTGCCGCCGTCGTTCGTGTGGAAGACGCGGCCGCCGGTGCAGCCGGCCCACGCCACGGTCTCGCTCACGGCGCTGAGACTGCGGCAGCTCGACGTGCTGGCCACGCGCTGCTTCTGCCAGCGGGGGTCGCCCTGCGTGAAGAGCAGGCGATCGGCGATGGCCTTGGCGAGGCCCTCTGGCGATGGCTCCGAGCGGTTGGTGAGAATGATGATCGTCGCGCGCATCGTGGGGAAGCGCATGATGACGGTGCGGAACCCGCGCGAACTCCCCGTGTGAAACTGCCGCGGCAGACCGCGGTAGTTGTCGAGGAACCAGCCGAAGCCGTAGCCGATCTTTTTGCCGTCGTTGAGGGTGTTGTCGGTGAAGAGCTGCGTGCGCGCCGGGGGAGCGAGCAGTTCGTCGGTGTAGAGCGCCTGGTCCCAGCGATAGAGCTCATCCACGGAGGAGTACACGCCACCGTCGCCGAGCACGGCGCTGGTGTTGCTCTGGTCGGTCTGAGTCCACGCGCCGTTGGCGAAGGTGTTGCCGTAGGCCCGGAAGGGAACGACGGGGCCCTTGTCCTCGCGCGCGAGCGTCTTGTGCATCCCCAGGGGCACGAAGATGCGATTGCGCAGGAAGGTCGCGAACGACTGCCCGCTGCGCTTCGCGACCACCTCGGCGAGGAGGGCGTAGCCGGTGTTGCTGTACTCGAACTTCGTGCCCGGTTCGGACCTTCCGTGGTCGGCGCGCTCCATGAAGGCGAGCGCATCGACGTCCTTCACCTGTTTCGTCTGCGAGTCGGGGACGAAATCTTCGTAGTCGAGCAATCCACCCGTATGCGTGAGCAGGTGCTTGATGGTGATGCGCTTGCCGTACGCGGGGAAGTCGGGCCAGATGTCGGTGAGCGATTCGTCGAGGCGGAGCTTGCCGTCCTTCACGAGGAGCATCGCGGCGGCCGCGGTGAATTGCTTGGTGACGGAGGCCAAGCGGAAGTTGGTGCGCGTAG
>CAIRBD010000140.1 GCA_903876745.1 uncultured Gemmatimonadota bacterium | reverse complement strand
CGCTGATCCCGAAGGGCCGCGACGCCAACAACGCGCTCACGTACAACCTGCGCAACTTCGGCACGTCGCTCATCTCGACGACGTTCCAGAACAACGCCGGCGTGAACGACGCCTACCGCATGCAGCTCGGGTTCAAGTACAACTTCAACTAGTCCCCGGTCGCATCGAACGAAAGAGCCCGGGCCGCTTCGGCGGCCCGGGCTCTTTCGTCGTGTGCAGTCAGCCTCCGACGCGGTGGTGGCGGGGCGTCCGGCGCGACCGCCGAGCCGCGACGGTCAGAAGATGCTCAGCTTGATGAACTTCCGCGGGTTCGCCTTGAACTCGGCCGTCAGCGAGTCGAGCCGCGTCACCAGCGAGCGCACGTCGTTGTACAGCTTGGGATCGTTCATCAGCTGCGACGCCGTACCGTTCCCCTCGTTGAGCTTCGCGAGCGTGGCGTTGAGCCGGCCCGTCGTCACCTGCAGTTCCTTCGTGAGCGCGGAGACGCTCGACGCGGCGCCGGCGAACGACCGCAGCGTCGAATCGACCCGCGTCGAGTCGATGGCGCTCGCGGCACGCCGCAACGACGCCTGCGTCTTGCTCAGCTCCTCGTTCTGCTTCCTGGCCACCTCGGTGAGCTGCGCCACGAGCGTCGTCGCCGCGGTCACGGTCTTGTGGATGTCCGCGAGGCCGTTGCGGTCCACGAGTTCCGTGCGCAGCCCCTGGCTCAGCACCGAGATGTGCCCCATCACCGTATCGAGGCGCGCCAGCACGTCGCCGATCGCCGGCGTCGGACGTCCGGAGAGGAGCGTGTCGCCGGGATGGAACGTCTCGGGGTTCGGCCGCGTCGGGTGCAGCGCCACCAGCTGGTCGCCGAAGAACCCGTTCGGCTCGATCGTGGCGGTGGTCCCCTTGGGCACGTGGTAGTTCTTGCGGACCCGCATCTTCACGATGAGCACGCCGTCGGGGAGCAGGTCCACCGACTCCACGTACCCCACGTTCACGCCGGCCAACAGGATGGGCTGCCCCTGCTTGAGCCCGGCGCCCCAGGTGAACCGGGCGAACAGCGGATACCCCTGCTGCAGCCCACCGCGGGCCAGCCACAGGGAGCCGATCACCAGCGCGATGATCGCGACGGTGGCCGTCATGCCTACGAGTACTTCGTCGCGTCGTTTCATCCCTGCAGGTAGGGTGCGAGGAGAATGGCTGTGAGGGCGTCGAGCACGAGGATCCAGATGGACGAGATCACGACGGCCTTCGCCGTGCTCTTGCCCACGCCCTCCGCCCCGGCGGCCGCCGTGTACCCCTCGAAACAGCAGAGGTACGCGATGGCCGCTCCGAACAATGTCGCCTTGATCAGGCTGTATGTCACCTGGAACTGGTCGAACCCGAGCCGGACGCCCTCGAGGAACTGGGACATCTGCACGTCGGTGAGGAACACCGCCGCCGCCATCCCCGAGGTCACGCCGAACAGGTTGGCGATGATCGCGAGGATCGGCAGCATCAGCACTGCGGCGATCAGCCGCGGCACCACCAGATACGCCACGGGGTCGTAGGCGAGCGTCTCGAGCGCGTCGATCTGCTCGGTCACCCGCATCGTCCCGATCTCGGCCGTCATCTTGGCGCCCACGCGCCCGGCGAGCACGAGCCCGGTGAGCAGCGGTCCTGTCTCGAGGATCACGATCTGCCGCACCGAGAGCCCGACGATCGAGAGCTGGATGCCCGGGAAGAGCTGGTAGCGGATCTGCAGCGAGATCACGCCGCCGATGAATGACGCCACCATGATCGTCAGCGGCACCGAGTCCACGCCGATCGCCCGCATCTGCCCCATCACCAGCGGGAGATACGTCTTCGGTTCGCCGAACCCGCGCCGGAGCTCCCGCAGGAACAGCACCCGCTGTCCCACCCCGGCGAAGAAGCCGAGCGAGAAGCGCGACATGCGACGGAAGAACTTGATGCTCCCGCGCGTGAAGATCGGGAACGACTCCGTATTGCGGTGCGCGAGTCGCTCTGTCACGTGCGCACCCGCCACAACAGGATCCCGCCGACGATGCCGAACGCGATCCCGGGAAGCCAGGCCGCGAGTTCGGGCACGACGAGTCCCTTGTTGCCGATCGCCTGCGTGAGCTGCACGAGCATCAGGAACACGATCGTCGTCGCGAGGCTCACGCCGATGCCGTACGCCGCGCCGCCGCGCTGGTTGCTCGTCGCCAGCGGCGCGCCGAAGAGCATGATGATGATGCACGTCGCGGGAATGGCGACCTTCAGCATCCGCTCCACGCGCAGCTGGTTCACGTCGCTCCCCGACCGCTCCATCGCCGCGATGTACTTCTGCAGGTCGCGGAACCCCATCTCGTCTGGCGCGCGCGGGTTCGACATCAGGTGCGCCGGCTCTTCCTTGAAATGCCGGTCGCGCAGGGAGTCGAACTGCATCGTGAAGTTGGCCGAATCGCCGAGCAGCACGTGCGCCGCGCCGCGCCGCAGCGTCCAGATGCCGCGCCGCACGTTGTACGCGGCGGTCGCACCCTCGAACACGTACGACGGGAAATCGCCGCCGTTCCCCTTCCGCTCGACCACCACCCCTTCCAGATAGCCGCGCTGCTTGTCTGCCGTCGTGATGGTGTACGTGCGCGACTCCTCGGTCGCGAAGGTGAAGTTGAACCGGTTGTTCAGGTCCGACTTCTTCTCGAGCAGGATCTCGTCGCGCCGGGCGTTGGCGTCGGGCGTCACCACCGCGAGCAGCAGCCCGAGCAGCGTGGCGATGGCCGACCCGACGGCGATGGGGCGGATGAACCGGTGAAAGCTGATCCCACTCGCCTTCGCGGCGGTGATCTCGCTGTGCCGCGTGAAGCCGCCGATGGCGAACACCGTCGCGAACAGCACGGCCGCCGGCAGCACGAGCCCCATCGTATAGGGCACGTTCATCAGGTACCCCTTGAGGATCACCGGCAGCGACAGCTGACGGGCGAGGTACTTGTCGAGCTTCTCCGTGATGTCGATGACGGTGACGAGCACGGGGAATCCGACCGTGGTCGCGGCCAGGATCTTCAGGTACTCGATGAAGACGTACCGGTCGAGCGGCTTCAGCCAGCGGCGCCTCATGCGGACCGCTCCCGGCCGCGCAGGCGGTCGAGCAGACGGTTCCACCACTCGCTGGTCTCGCTCCCCCGGCTCGTCGTGCCCTCACGACCGAGGCGTGCCGTGAGGAACGCGCCGATCACGAAGAGCACGATGTTGGCCGTCCACATGGCCCAGAACGCCGAGAGCATGCCGCGCCTGGCGAGATCCTCGCCGGCGATGAGTCCCACGTAGTACAGGCCGAACACGCCGAGGCTCACGCCGATCGTCAACCCCACGCCGCCGCGCGGGAAGCGCAGCGCGATGGGCGCGCCGAGCAGCACGAAGATCACGCACGCCGCGGCGATCGCGAACTTCTTCTCGATCTCCACCTGGTTGCCGTCGATCATTCCCTGCGCCTGCGCGATGGAGATGCGCACGCTCTCGCCGAGCACCGAACGCTGCGCCACGCTCAGCGCCGAATCCGAGGTCATGATGCCCGCCGATGGCGGGATGATGGGATGTTCCACCTGTGCCGGCGCCTGCACCGGCGCCTGCACCGGCGCCTGCACCGGCGCCTGCGGCGGCGGGGCCGGCACCTGCACCACCACCGACCGTCCCTGCGCGGCCTCCGACGCCGTCAGCGGAACGCTCGCGGCGCTCGCCGACTTCACCAGTCGGAGGTCGGTCCACCAGTACTGCAGGTCGCAGTATGCATCACCGATGCCGCGCGTCACGGCGCGCTGCGGAATGGTCCGGTAGAGCGCCGAGTCGAGTTTCTTCAGCGACGTGAAGGCGCTGTCACGCACGAACGCGGCGTGGTGCACCTTGCGCTGCAGTTCGCACACCGTCATCTCGCGGTCGCTCTTCTCGCCGCCCACCGAGTCGCGCTCGAGACTGTTCCCGATCCCGCGCACGCGCACGTAGTCTTTCGTGAAGAAGTTCCGTTGCAGCCGCGTCGGCTCGGTGGCCGTCAACTCGATCACGTTCCCCGAGAACAGCGTCAGCAGCAGGTCGCGGCCGTCGGTGGAGAGCGCGAGCAGCCCGCTGTCGGCGCGCACGGTGCGCCGGCGCTGCGGATCGGCCAGGTCGAAGATCGTGACGTCCTTCATCGAGCTCCCCACGCGGGTGAGGTGCGCCGTGCGCAGGTAGAGCCGGTTCGGCACCACCTCGTTGATGATCTGCTCGCGGAGCGCGAACGTCGGCTTCTTGCGCGCGATGTCGTTCGACAGCGTGCTCAGTCGATGGTTGGCCGCCGGCAGCACCTGGTCGTTGAACCACACCATCACGAGCGTCAGGATGCTCGCCGAGACGATGACCGGTACCACGAGCCGGCGCAGCGAGATCCCGCTGGCCTTGAACGCGGTGATCTCATTCTCCGACGCCATCCGGCTGAAGGCGTGCAGCGTGGAGACCAGCACCGCCATCGGCAGCGTCATCGCCACGGTGAACGGCACCGACAACAACAGGAACTCGACGATCACGCGCGCCGGGAGCCCTTTGCCAACGAGCTCGCCGAGCCGCTTGGCGACGTAATTCAATAGAAGGAGCGAGGTGAGCGCCGAGAGGCTGAACACCAACGGTCCCACGTGCTCTTTGAGGATGTAGCGAGTGACGATCTTCAGGCGCAATGGGGGCGTCCGGCGGAGCTCGCCGACGGCGAGGAAATCCGCGCACCACAAAGGGTTGTAGGGTTCTGGGTCGCTCGTATATTCCACCCGGCGACCACCTACAGGCAAGATAGTTGATACCCCGACTTCGGGCTTAGGTCCGCCCTTGCGACCGCTCCGCCTCTCGATCGCCGCCCTCCTGGTGGTTTTGGCCGCGCCTTTGGGCTCGCCCGTGGGCGCCCAAGTCGCCGATTCCACGAAGGTTAGGGCCGATACGGCTGCCTTCAAACCCGATTCCACGAAGGGGGGGGGGGTTTTTGGGCAGGGCGGGGACCTCGGCCTCCAGATGAACGGCCGGCTCGAGTCGAAGCTCGACCGCACGCAGAACGAGCGCTGCGTCGCCAGCCAGTTCTTCAGCCTCGCCTCGCAGTGCTCCGCCAGTTTCCAGCCGGCGTTCAACTTCCAATTCAATGTGAAGACGGGCGGCACGGTCGCCGACCGCGTGCACGTGAACATGGACTACGATTCGCAGCGCGAGATGGACGCGTCGAACAACATCTCGCTCTACTACGAGGGGAAGAAGGGCGACTGGCTGCAGCGCGTGGACCTGGGCAACGTCTCGTTCGAGTTGCCGGCGAGCCGGTTCATCACGTCGGGCATCCCGCAGGGGAACTACGGCATCCAGGCGGTGGCGCAGTTCGGCCGGCTGCGCGTGCGCGGCATCGTCGCCCAGCAGAAGGGGAACGTCATCCGCGAACGGCCGTATACGATCGGCGCGATGGGGAGCCGCCAGCCGGTGGCCCGCGACGTGAACGACTATGAAGTCGAAGCCCGCCGGTTCTTCTTCACGGTCGATCCGCGCCGCTTCAGGGGGTATCCCAACGTCGACATCCTCAACAGCGCCCAGCTGCGCCAGCTCGCGGCGGCGCTCCCGGACTCGGTGCGTCCGGTGAAGGTGTCGCTGTATCGGCTGCTCATCGGCGGCCAGCCGCCCAATCCGAACGGCCCGCAGTTCCGGCTCATCGGCGACGTGTCGTCGCGGCGCGGCCAGATCTACGAAGTGCTCCGCGAGAACGTGGACTACGTGGTCGACCCCTCGCAGCTCTGGGTGGCGCTCAAGCAGCCGCTCTCGTCGGGGAGTGACCGGCTCGTGCTCGCGTACACCGTTCGCATCGGCGGGCGCGACACGACGCTCATCACCACGGGCGGCACGCCCGACAACACGTACCAGCTGCGCGAGCAGTGGGCGACGCTGCTGTGGGATCCCAACGTCCGGCCCGGCGACGATGCGTTCTTCCGCGAGATCCGGTCCGCCTACCGCGTGGGGGGCGACGAGGTCGTGCGCGAGAGCGTGTCGCTCGGTGTCTTCACGGGCGCGACGTTCGACCAGCAGAAGCCGCTCGCGGGGAGCGCGCAGACGTTCCTCCAGCTGTTCGGACTGGCGCAACTCTCGAATCCGTCGCAGTTCGACTACGACAATCGCCTCTGGCCGCGCCCCGGCGATCCGGTCGCGGCCATCGGCCTCTCGGCGAGCACGCGCACCATCGCCGACCGGTACGTGATCCTCCCGTCACTGCAGCCGTTCGGGCGCGCCGGGCTCGCGCAGCCGGCGGGGAACCCGGCGAACGACGACATCTACAACTCGCCCAGCGAGTACCTGTATTCGGCGCAGCATCCGCAGGTGGTGTACCACCTCCGTCTCGCGTATCAGAGTGAAGGCGGCACGGGGAACACCACGCTGTCGCTCGGCGTGAACCAGATCCGGCCGCTCTCCGAGCATCTCGTGCTCGACGACGGCACGCTGCTCAAGCGTGATCGCGACTATTCCATCGAGTACGACCTCGGTGTGGTGACGTTCCTGCACCCGGACTCGCTCTTCGCGCGGCAGCGCACGATCACGGCGCGGTTCGAGGAGAATCCCGCGCTGGTGCCCACGACGCCCACGTCGATCTTCGGGTTCGCGTCCACGTACCCGTTCAAGAACGGCGCGCTGAACGTGCTCGCCATCGGGCAGCGGCAGTCGAGTTCGCTGACGCGCCCCACGCTCGGCTACGAGACGCAGTCCTCGATCCTCGCCGGCGTGAACGGCGCGTTCCGCTGGGAGATGCCGGGGCTGTCGCGGGCGCTCGGGCGTCTTCCCGGCGCGCATGCCGCGGTGCCGTCGATGCTCGGGCTGGAGGCGGAGTTCGCGACGAGCCGACCGCAGCTCGGCGGCGGCGGGCAGGCGTACCTCGAATCGTTCGAAGGGGATGCCGGGGTGGGCGGGCTCACGATCGACGATCCCAACTGGTACTACGCGAGCCAGCCCGCGCTCGGCCGCAAGCTCGCCGCGCGCATCGGCGGCGCGACGTCGCTCGACCTCGGCCGCGCCGCGACGATGGCGTGGCAGAACAACGGGCGCGCGCCCAACGGCACGACGGTCACGTTCACGCTGTCGCAGATCGATCCGCTCACCAACATCTCCGGCGCGGGCATCCAGTC
This sequence comes from uncultured Gemmatimonadota bacterium, assembly GCA_903876745.1. Taxonomy (GTDB): domain Bacteria; phylum Gemmatimonadota; class Gemmatimonadetes; order Gemmatimonadales; family Gemmatimonadaceae; genus Fen-1231. Next base: position 5,038 of record CAIRBD010000140.1, on the reverse strand, counting down.
GCCCGAGAAAGTGCTCTGGATGACGTTGTACCCGCTCGCGGTGGGCGGCGCGTACAACGACGTGACGCACAAGTATCAGTGGGCGACGGGCAACCAGACGGCGGGGCGGCGCTGGCGGAGCATCCGGCAGCCGCTCGGCACGTCGGGCGCCGACCTGTCGCGCGTGGACAACCTCGAGTTCTGGGTGCGCGTCGACACGTCGAGCCTCCGTCGCCGGCAGAATCCGACGCTCGTCTTCGACCTCGGCGACGTCTCCGAGAACACCGTCGCGCTCGGGCCGTCGCAGCTGATCGTGACGAAGAACGGCGGCGTGCTCGACTCGTCGTACACCGGGCGTCTCATCCTCGGGCGCGACACGCTGCAGACCGAACGCGATCCCTTCTCCCGCGCTTTCAACCAGGAGAAGAACGACATCGGCCTCCCCGGCGACCGCCTGTCGCGGCTGCTCTTCTCCTCCCCCGACAGTTCGGGAACGCTCAAGAACTTCGCGATGTGCTCGCGGGGGAACACGCGGCTCGTCGCGCTCGGCGACACGCGCAACAATTGCACGGTGGCCAACGGGCGCCTCGACGAGTGGGACCTCGACAACGACGCCGTGCTCAACCTCGATTCGTCGCAGCGCGAGCAGGAGCGGCTGCTGCGCTACGTGGTCGACCTCTCGGATGCCAGGACGTTCGTGCGCGTGGGCGGCTGCGCGGCCGCGGCGAGCGACACCGTCGCCACCGGCGGCAGCGTGTGCTGGGTGTTCGTGCGCGTCCCCTTCGGCGCGCCCACGGACACCGTGAACGGCGGCCCGCTGATCCGCCGCGTGCGCACGATGCGCATCACGATGGTCTCCGGCGACGGACTCGCCGACAACGCGTTCTCGCAGGTGCCGATCGCCGGCCTCAAGCTGCGCGGCGCCCCGTGGCTGCGCCGCGCCGACCGGGCGATCGCGGGCGTCGGCGGCCAGCGCCCTTCGCTCGGACTGCTCTTCGCCAGCACCATCGGCACGCAGGACAAGGATTCGCTCAGCGGCCTCATGTACGATTCGCCGCCGGGCGTCATCGACCAGGCGGAGCAGAAGCTCATCGGCATCGAGAACCAGCGCATCGTCATCAATGAGCGGTCGATGCGCATGACGGCCACGCAGCTCAACCGGTACGATCGCGTGGAATCGTATTACCGCTTCCCCGAGGGCGCGAAGAACTTCCAGCAGTACAAGGAACTGCGCGCGTGGGCGAAGGGACGCGGCAACGGCTGGGGACAGGCCGGCGAGCTGCAGTTCTTCGTGAAGATCGGCCGCGACGCCGACAACTTCTACATGTACCGCACCCCGGTGACTTCGGGGGCGGGGCAGGGCGCGTGGCTTCCCGAGGTGCGGGTGGATTTCGACAAGCTCCTCGCCCTGCGTTCCAAGCTGCAGAACTCGTGGCTGCAGAATCGTCCCGATTCGCTCTCCTGCACGGGCGTGGATTCCGCGCTCATCGTCGCCAGCGGGCTACCGCTTGGCCAGGCGACGCACCGTCGCGCCGCGTGCGCCGACGGCTACATGGTGTACACGATCGACCCGGCGGTGAGCGCGCCGAACCTCGCCGCCGTGCAGGAGCTCGCCGTCGGCATCATCCGCGTGGATTCGGGCGGCGTTGGCGCCAACCGCATCCTCGCGGGCGACACGCTCGAAGTGTGGGTGGACGACATCCGGCTGGCGAACGCCGTGAACACGCCCGGGTACGCGGGCCACGCGGGCATCGATCTCGTCGCCGGCGACGTCGGCACGCTGCATCTCGCCCTCTCGCAGCGCGACGCGAACTTCCGGCAGCTCGGCGACATGCCCACCAACGTGGGCGACAACAGCCTCGACGTCAGTTCCACCGTGCGGCTCGAACGGTTCGCGCCCGCACTCGGCCTCTCGATGCCGCTCACGGTGATGCATTCATCGAGCGCCATGTCGCCGCAGTTCATCACGCGCTCCGACATCCGCGGCGGCGACATCGCGGGACTCCGCACGCCCCACGCCGATTTCACCACCGTGGCCCTCTCGCTCCGGCGCACGACGCCGCTCGACCACGGACTCCTCGCGCCGCTCGTGAACAACCTGGTGCTCAACACCACCGTCAACGGCGCCACGACGCGGTCCGAGTTCCAGTCCGGCAAGAGTGCCATGTTCACGGCCGGGCTCGACTGGCTCGTGGGTGGCGGCACGGCGCATCGCGCCATGCCCACGTGGTGGACACGCACGCTCGCCGGCCTCCCGGAATGGCTATCCAGCGCCGAGATGGTGCAGGCGATGCGCGAATCGCAGTTCAACGAGCAGCCGGCCACGCTGCGCGTGAGCACCAACTACGCGAAGGGCGACGATCAGCGTTCGATGTTCACCAAGCCCGCCGACGCGCTCGCCGACACCGCGCGTACCGTGGTCGGCGCGACGAATCTCTGGCGGAACACCACCTCGCTCGAACTGCGTCCGGTGGACGCCGTCTCCGCGCGCTGGGAGATGGCGTCGAGCCGCGACCTCCGGCACTTCGGCGATTCGTCCGCCACCGCGGCCACCGCGACCTCGGAACGCACGTCGCTGCTGGGGATCGGCGGGCTCGAGCGCGAGCGCTATGTGAGTTCCAGCTACTCGTTCCTGCCGCGGCTGCGCGGCTGGCTGCGCCCGCGCGCCGATTTCATGACGAGCTACGGATTGCTGCGCGATCCCAACGCGCCGCAGGTGCTGCGCGAGTACGACTCGCTCGGCGTGTACCGCCTGCCGCGCCGCATCAACGCCCTGCAGCAGCTGAGCACCGGCGCGCAGCTCGACGTCGCGCGCGTCGTCAATGGATGGCTCGCCGACTCCTCGGCGCGGGCGCGGCTCACCGCCACCCTGCTTCCGTTCGACATCAACTACTCCCGCACCCTCACCTCCGCGTTCGACGGCACGCCGTTCACGCCGGGACTCGGCTACCAGTTCGGACTCGGCGGGCTCGATGCCTTCCTGCGCGACCACGACCGGCTGGCCACCACCGCCGGCAGCAACGCGCAGCTGGCGCTGCACACGGGGCTCCGCCTGCCGTGGGGCCTGACGTTCGACGTGGCTACGCGCCGCGTCGCGACGCGCAACTGGATCCGCCGCGCCGACCAGTCGCAGGGCATCGTGGACGGCGAACAGATCACGCTCCCCGATCTCACGCTGCGCGGCACACTGCACCCGCGGGCGCTCGAGGATGTGATCACGAGCATCGGCTGGTCGGCCAAGATCGCGCTCACCGAGCAGCGCTCCGCCGTCCCCGCGCAGACGCTCGGTTCCGCCCCGGACATCCGCACGTCGCGACTCCTCAGCTACCCGCTGGGCGCGAATGTGGAGTTCGCCGAGAAGGGGCGGCTCCGCGCGTCGTTCAACGTGAGCACCAGCTACCGGCTCGATTCGCTCCCCGGCACGCTCGCCGACAGCAAGGCGAGCGAGATGAACGCCGACGTGTCGCGCACCTTCCCGCTCCCCGACGTGTGGCAGATGCGCAGCCCCCTGCGCACGCGCTTCGGATGGCAGCAGACGGCCGCGACCACCTGGGTCATCAACGATCTCACGGCCGGCACCAAGAGCCGCCTCGCCGACAACGGCCGGCGCGCCATTAGCTTGAATGCGGACACCGACATCGCCGAGAACCTCACGTTCTCGCTGCAGGGTGCCCACATCACCACCTTCGACAACAACCTCAACCGCCGATTCACGCAGGTCGTGTTCTCGACGGTGCTGCAGATCGCGTTCTTCGCGGGAGAGCTCCGATGATCCGATACACGCGCACGCTGTGGGCGGTCTTCACGACGGCGTCGCTCGCCGTCGCGTGTGGCGGGGGCGACAAGACCCCTGCACCGTCGGCCGCGACGCCCTTCAACGGCGATTCGGCGCTCAGCTACGCGCGCCAGAACGTCGCCTTCGGTCCGCGCATCCCCGGCAGCGACGCCCACCGGAAGGCCGGCGACTGGATCACGGCCCGACTGCGCGCCAAGGCCGACACGGTCATCGAGCAGACGTGGACGCACACCACGGCGAAAGGCCAGAAGCTGCCACTGCGCAACATCCTCGCGCGTTTTCGTCCCAACGAGAAGAACCGCGTGCTGTACATCACGCACTGGGATACGCGCCCCGTGGCCGATGCGGATGCCGTGCCGGCCAATCGTGGCAAGCCGTTCGACGGCGCCAACGACGGCGCGAGCGGTGTGGGGCTCTTCCTTGCCCTCGCCGACGAGCTGAAGAAGACGCCGCCTAACGTTGGCGTCGACCTGTTGCTCGTCGACGGCGAGGACTGGGGTGAGTTCGGTCCGCCCGACGTCGACGTGCTGATCGGCTCCGAGTACTTCGCCGCCCACCTTCCCGAGCCCGGCTACAAGCCGCTCTTCGGCGTGCTGTTCGACATGATCGGCGACAAGGAACTGCTGATCAATCAGGAAGTGAACTCCATCAACGCGGCGCCCGAAGTGGTGCAGCGCGTCTGGGCGCAGGCGAAAGAGCTCGGCTACGAGTCCACGTTCTCTCCGTCGCCCGGCTACACCGTGACCGACGATCACATCCCGCTCATCAAGGCGGGGTTGCGCGTCATCGACGTCATCGACCTCGACTATCCCAACGTCGAGGCGGTGCGGGCCGGCCAGTCGTATCATCACGCGACGGGCGACACGATGGACAAGATCTCCGCCAGATCACTGAAGATCGTCGGCGATGTGGCGCTGGCCCTGGTGCGGCAGTAGCGCCGGTGGCGGGGGTGACTCGACGGCCTCCGTTCGCGATGAACGAGACGCGCAACGAACCGCTCCTGCTCGCGATCTGGCGGTGATGGTCGCGTTCGCGGTGCGGCGTACCGTAGGCCCATGCCTACCTCCGGTGAACGCCGCGCACTGATCTTCCTCGCCAGCCTCGCCGCGCTCGGCGTGGCGGTCCGCTCGTGCCGCGACGACAAGACCGAGCGCGCTCCCGCCATCGCCTCCGGCGGTGTTGAACTCGCGCGCCAGATCGAGGCCGTCGATTCGGCCATCGCGACGGGCGGCGCGAAGCGTGCCAGGCGCGCGCCGCGGCGGG
>CAIRBD010000139.1 GCA_903876745.1 uncultured Gemmatimonadota bacterium | reverse complement strand
GCGCCGCGCGCCTACCGAGGTTCGTCGTCCGCCGCGCCGAGTGCGTTGCTCACCGCGCGCAGATAGATGGCGGCCGAGAACGGCTTGGCAACGATAGACCGCACTTCGGGGGCGAGCGGCTTCCCGCGTTCCTGCTCGGCGGCGAACCCCGTGACGACGATGATGGGCGTGCCGGGGCGGATCACGGTGAACCGCGCGATCACGTCGCGCCCCGAGACCTTCGGCATCATCATGTCGGTGACGAGGATGTCGATGCGCAGCGCCAAGTCCTCGGCGATGGCGATCGCCTCGGCGCCGCCGGAGGCCTCGATCACGCCGTAGCCGGCGCGTTCGAGCATGCGCCGGCTCAGCCGGCGCACGCCGGCCTCGTCGTCCACGAGCAGCACGACGCCGCGCCCTGTGGGCTCCGGCGCGTCGGGAACGGCCATCGTCATCACGGGCGTCGCGGCGCGCGCGAGCGGCAGGTGGATCGCCACGGTGGTCCCGATGCCCACGCCGCTCTCCACCGACACCCGACCGCCGGCCCGCCGCACGATCGTATCGACCATCGCGAGGCCGAGTCCGGTGCCGAGGCCGGGCGCCTTCGTGGTGAAGAACGGCTCGAAGATGTGGCGGAGATCGTCTTCGGGGATCCCGATGCCGGCGTCGCGCACCCGGACGACGACGCCGGTGGCCGGTGCGCCGTCGGCGGAGGCCTCGTCGGATTGTTCGATGGCCGCCGACACGGTGATGACGCCTCCGTCCGGCATCGCGTCGCGCGCGTTGGCGACGAGGTTCAGCAACACCTGCTCGAACTGCGCGCGATCGAACAGCACGTGCGCGCCCCGGTCGCCGAGGGCGAGCTCGATGTGCGTGCCGCCGGGGAGCGCGCGGTCGAGGGAGGGGATGACCGCCTCGATCGCCGACGCGACCGGAAGGCGCACCGGCTGGATCACGTGGCGGCCGCTGAACCCGAGCAGCTGACGCGTGATGCCGGCGCCGCGGTCGGTGGCCGCGCGGATCGCGGCCACGTCGTCGCGGGCGCGGGGGTGCTCGTGGAGCTCTGCCGCGAGCAGCTCCGCGTGGCCGGCGATCATCGCCAGCAGATTGTTGAACGCGTGCGCGATGCGACCGGCGATGTCGTGCAGGGTGACGAGCTTCTCGGCGTGACGGAGCCGTCCCTCGAGCGAGCGTTCCCCCGAGACGTCCCGCCCGTTGACGATGAGGCCGTGCACGTTGGGGTCGTCCCGCCGGTCTTCGACGCGCAGTTCCACGTCGGACCATGACGCGTCGGCCGCGCGCAGCCGGCACGTGAGGGGGAGCGAGTTGCCGCGTGGCGTGCCGCCGGTGAGCCATCGCGTGACGGCCGTGCGATCGTCCGGATGGACGAGTTCGGTGAACGGTGCGCCCGGCGGAAGGGCGCTCATCGTCGCGAACGACGGGCTCGCCCAGCGCAGCGAGAGGTTCTGGTCCAGCACGGCGACGTAGTCGGACGCGTGCGACAGCAGCGCGCGGAATCGCTCGGCCTGGGCCAGCGTCGCGTGGGCGAGTCGCTGGTTGTCCGCCAGCTCCACTCGCTGGCGCACGACGAGCAGGATGGTCATCACGGTGGTGATGAGGCCGATGGCCGCCGCTTCGCGGTCGTTCTGGGCCTGCAGCACGACGACGACGAGCAGCAGATAGGACGAGCCCACGAACGCGGTGGGCGCGATGCCGCTCCGGTAGGGCACGTCGGAATCGTCGTCGCCATGCGCGCGGGCGCGGGCGCTCGCGTGCCACGCGTACCGTGCCGCGATCCACCGGACGATCCATGTGGCGAACCAGTACATGTCGATCGGATCGCCCGGATGGTACGAACTCGCGTCCGTCTGCCAGAGGAAATCCGCCAGTACGAACGAGACGAGTGCGACGAGGGCGATGGAGATGGCCGTCCGTGTCACGCGGCTGCGGGAACGGAGGAACGCGATCGAGGCCGCGACGAAGACGAGCCACTCGGCCACGTTCGTCACGAACGTCTCGACGGTCCTCGGGGTGGTCCCGTCGAAGAGGCCCTGGATCGAGAAGTGCCACGACAGGGTGAGGCCGGCGACGGCGAGCAAGGCACCGTCGAGCAGCAGGCGCCGGTCGCGCCACGACACGCGCGGCTCGCGCGGGAAGGTGAGGAAGCCCGCGATCGCCAGCGGCATATAGCTCGACGTGAGCCACGTGGACCACGCCGGTTCCGGCGCCGCCGGGTTCGTGATCTTCCACGCCGTCCACACGATGCCGCCGACGGCGATGCCGGCCGACGATGCGGCGAGCAGCGCCCAGGCCCAGCGGGTGCGCCGGTCGAACGCATCCGACCGCGCGAGCTGCAGCTGCGCGCCCATCGTGACGACGTTGATGCCGAAGAACGCGACGATGACGGACGAACGCAGCCACGACGGACCCGGCGTCACGAACGCGTTCGCCGCGAGATACAGCGCCGCGTACGCGAGCACGGCGACGTCGCCGCGCGAGGGGCGCAGCGGCGACCGGACCGAGTCGGGCGCGGCGGGGAAGGCGACGGTCATCAGGCGGCGGCGCTCGGCAGGTACATCGCGATGCTCGTGCGCGCCACCGACGGGTCGATGGCGAGGGCGCCGCCCAGTTCACGCACTGCGGCGTGCACGAGCAGCATGCCGAGGTCGTCGGGCGCGCTCTCCCAGTCCTGGGAGGCCCGCGGCAACTCGAGTTCGCCCGACGCGTCGTCGGCGGCCTTCGCCCCCATGCGCAGTACCACGTACCGTCCCGACGCGAGCTCGAATCGCGCCGCAACATCGGGAGCCAGCGTCTCGAGGCTGAGGACCGCCGACCCGCGTCCGTCGAGGCGCCGGGCGGCGATCTGCTCGTTGAACAGGGCGTCAATCGCGTAGCGCAGCGCCACGGGATCCGCGACGACCGTGGCCGCCTCGTCGGGCGGCGTGTAGTCCACGTCCACGTCGAGCTGGAGCAGCCGGTCGCTCACGAGCCGGCTCATGTTCACCGTCTCACGCGATTCGGACTTGCGCCGGCTCAGCGTGAGGAGCCCCGCCGTAAGCGCCGTGGCCCGCTTGGTGGCCGAGTGGATCGCGAGCAGGTCGGCCATCGCCTGCGGTCGCGCGGGGGGCAGTTCGCTCCGCAGCAGATCGACGTGCGACCCCACCACCGCGAGGAAGTTGTTCAGGTCGTGGGCCAGGCCGCCCGCGAACACGCCGAGTGCTTCCACTTCCTCGGCTTCGCGAAGTCGCCGGACGAGCTGCCCCTCACGCGTCACGTCGTGACCGTTGATCACCACGGCGCCCACGAGCGGCTCGGCACGCAGGTCCTGCAGGCGGCACGACAGGTCGTGCCAGGTGCCGTCGCCGGCGCGGAGGCGCAGCGAGAGGACCGTGGTCGCGAACGGGCGACGACCGAGCAACTCGCGCAGCCGCTCCGCATCATCCGGGTGCAGGGCGTCGGCGATCTCCTTGGAGGGAAGATCGCCGGCGCTCGTCGACAGGAGCCGCGACGTGGCCGGACTCGCGTACGTCACCTGCCCGTCGGCGTCGACGAGAGCGAGGAAGTCGTAGGCGTGCGCCAGTACCGCGCGGAACCACGAGGCCTCGGCCAGCTGCTCGCCGTGCAGCCGGTCGCGTTCACGCAGTTCGATGAACTGTCGCAACACCAGGAGGGCGGCCAGCGTTCCGCTGCCGAAGAGGAACAGGCGGGTGTCGGCCTTCGACTCTGTCACGAGTTGATAGATGAGCAGCGCGGGAGCGGAGGCGACGAAGACGTACGGCAACACGCCGCTCTCATAGCGCGACGGCGGCGACGTCACCGCGCGGCGATGTGTCGCGAGCAGCGTGAGCGCGCGGCGCGCCGCCATCCACTTGAGCACCCAGACGGCATACCAGACCGCCTCCAAGGGAGAGCCCGCACGATACGCACTGAGCGTCGGTCCCGTGACGATCACGTCTGGCACCAGCTGCACGACGTACGCCGCGCACAGGTACAGCGCGACCGCGCGCGTCAGCCGCGAGTTGCTGCGCAGGTAGAGCACCGCCGACAGCACCACGGCGAGCGCGTCGCCCGAGGTGTAAAACCAGTCACGCGATTCTGTCCCTTCGATGCCCTGGAGGTACGGGACGATCGCGAAGTACCAGACGAGCAGCACGCTGCCGGCGAGTACGATGAGCGCGTCCAACAGGACACGCACGCGGTCGACGCGTCGCAGCGCGGCGCTGCGGAACGTGAGCAGCGCCAGATTGCCGAGCACGATGAACACGCCGGCGAGCACCACAACCCACCACGGATGATCCGCTCCCGGGCGGAACAGCAGCATGGCGCTCCACACGTTGCCCGACACGAACCGCGCGAACGACGCGCCGGCCAGCAGGTGCCACGCCATCCGGTCGCGCGGGTCGCCGATCTCGCGAGCGACTCTGAGCTGGAGCAGGCCGACGGCGAGGCCGAGCGGCATGAAGAACGCGAAGTCGATGGCGGGCGCGAGGCCTTCGCCCCCCCAGCCGAAGAACAGCCAGCCCACGAAAAGGCCCGTGAACGCGAGCGCAGTTGCGTCCACCGGGCGCCACGGGGCCCATGCGGCAAGAGGGTCGGTCGCGCGGTCGCGCGCGCGTGAAGAGGGCTCGGTGATCGCGCTGTCCGGTGGTCGGGCCTCGGGGGGCGTCGCTCAGTGGCAGCGGCGCGGACGAACGACCCCTAGTTCTATCACGCTGCCAGGCCCGACGCCAGAGAGTAACCGACGTGACTTGCTCAACGGTTCGACCGTCGGCAACGTCTACCCCTCGAAGCTCCACTCCAACGGAGGCGATGATGCGCAGTGGTTCGATGATCGTGACGGGTGCGGCCCTGGCGTTGCTCGCGGCGATGCCGGCGACCGGGCGCGCCCAGCGCGGTGGCCCGATGACGCCTCAGCAGCAGCAGGCGCGCTGGGACACCGAGAAGGCGTTGCAGGCGGCGGCGGTGGTGGAGCGCAAGGTGATGGTGCCGATGCGCGACGGCAAACGGATGGCGGCCGACGTCTACTATCCCAAGGATGCGTCGAAGAAGTATCCGACCATCTACAGCCGCACTCCGTACAACTTCAACTTCTGGGACGTCCGCAACGGCGTGCCCTCCGACATGACGTCCATCCTTGACGCCGTGAAGCGCGGCTACGCGATGGTCATCATGAACGAGCGCGGGCACTTCTTCTCCGAGGGCGACTACGACATCCTTGGCCCGCCGACCACCGATGGGTATGACGAGATCCAGTGGATCTCCTCGCGCCCGTGGTCGAACGGCAAGGTCGGGCTGATCGGCTGCTCGAGCACCGCCGAGTGGCAGATGGCGGTCGCGGCGACCGGTCCGTCCGGCCTCGCGACGATCATCCCGCAGGGGTTCGGCGCCGGCGTGGGCCGTGTGGGACCGTACTACGAGATGGGCAACTGGTACCGCGGCGGCGCCGTGCAGAACCTGTTCATCGACTGGCTGTACGGCGAACAGAATCAGGTGCGCCCGATGTTCGCGCCGAACACATCGCAGGCGGACCTCATCCGCGCGTCGAAGTCATTCGACCTCGCGCAGCAGTCGCCGCCGGTGGACTGGAACGAGGCGTTCAAGCACCTCCCCGAGATGGACATCTTCAAGTCCGTCGACGGTCCGCGCGGCATCTTCGCCGATTCCATGCCGAACATCGCCACCGGCGGCGCGATGATCAAACGCGCGCCCAACGACCCGGCGTGGTATAAGGGCGGACTCTGGCACGACAACATGCCGATCAACGTCCCCGGCCTCTGGTTCATGAGCTGGTACGACGTGTCGGTGGGGCCGAACCTCGCCGTGTACAACCACGTGCGGAAGACGGCGCGCCCGGAGATCGCCAACCAGCAGTACGCCGTGATCGCGCCCACGCTGCACTGCTCGTACAAGCGCGCCACGGAGAACCTCGTGGTGGGCGAGCGCAGCGTGGGTGATGCGCGCTACGACTACGACGCGCTCACCTACGGCTGGTTCGACATCTTCCTCAAGGGCGACAAGAGCTCGAAGTTGCTCGACACGCTGCCCAAGGTCCGCTATTTCACGATGGGCAGCAACAAGTGGCAGACCACCGACACGTGGCCGCCGCGCGGCGCGCAGCAGCTCACGTACTATCTGAGCAGCGGCGGCAAGGCGAACACGGGGAGCGGCGACGGCGTGCTCACCACCAAGCCGCCCAAGGCCGACACGCCCGACGTATTCACGTACGACCCGCTGAACCCCGTGCCCTCCACGGGCGGCAACGTCTGCTGCCAGCCGGGACTCAGCGGCGGCGCCCTGGATCAGTCGAAGGTCGAAGAGCGTCCCGACATCCTGGTATACACGTCGGAACCGCTCAAGGAGGGGATGGAGGTGAGCGGCGCGATGGACTTCACCGTCTTCGTGTCGAGCGACCGCAAGGACACCGACGTCACCGTGAAGGTGATCGACGTGTACCCCGACGGCCGCGCCTACAACCTCGACGAGACCATCCAGCGCCTGCGGTATCGCGACGGCTACGACAAGCCGCTGGCGTGGCTCGAGAACGGCAAGGTGGTCAAGGTGGCGCTCCAGCCGATGACGACGAGCAACTACTTCGAGGCAGGGCACCGCATCCGCATCGAGGTCTCGAGCTCCAACTTCCCG
>CAIRBD010000138.1 GCA_903876745.1 uncultured Gemmatimonadota bacterium | reverse complement strand
GGCGGTCGTCGGATCCGCCGTGCAGTCGTCGAGGTCGAACCCCGCCCCTTCGTCGCGCACCTCGAGCACGAGCTCCTCGGTGCCGAAGCGGGCGCGCACGTGCACGGACCGCGACACGACCTCGCCGTTGCCGCGCAGGATGGCGTTCGACAGCGCCTCGGTGAGGGCCACGGGCACGTTGAGCGCCAGCTGACGTCGCGGGAACTGCGCCACGGCACAGCGCCGCACCACCTCATCCACGATCTCGGCGATGTACTGGATGTCGCTGGGGATGCAGATGTCGAGGTCGGCGAGGCCCGGTGCGGCCTCCATTCAGAAACTCTCGAGGGCGCGCTCGCGCGACTCGGAGATCTGGAACAGCGTGTCGAGCTTCGTGAGCTCGAACAGCGTCTGGAGGTCGTCGTTGAGATTGGCGAGCCGCAGGTCGCCGCCGAGTTCGCGCATGCGCTTGGCGAGCGAGACGAGCACGCCGAGGCCCGAGCTGTCGATGTAGCTCGTCCGGCCGAAATCGACGAGCACCTTGCGGGCGCCCTTCTCGAGGTGGTCAAGCACCTTCTGCTTGAGCTCCTGGCGATTGCTCACGATCAACTGCCCTTCGACTTCGACGATGCTGACGTCGCCGGACTGGGTGACGGTGAAGGTCATCGGGTCTTCCTCGGTCGTGGTGCGTCGGGGCCCCGTTATCGGGGCTCGGCCGGCTCCGCCTGCAACGCGGTGACGGCCGCTACGTGAAAGATGGTATCGGCGTCGGCGCCGCGCGAGATATCCGACACCGGTTTCGCCAATCCCTGCAGGATCGGCCCGATGGCGGTCGCGTGCGTGAGCCGCTCCGTGAGCTTGTAGGCGATGTTCCCCGCGTCGAGTGACGGGAAGACGAGCACGTTGGCGCGCCCGGCCACGGCGCTGCCGGGCGCCTTGCGGTCGCCGACGGCCGCTATGAGCGCGGCGTCCCCCTGCAGCTCCCCGTCGCAGGCCAATCCCGGCTCGCGTTCGCGCACGAGCGCCAGCGCTTCGCGCACCACGGCGATGGAGCCCGCGTCGCCACCCGACCCCTTGGTGCTGTACGACAGGAAGGCCACGCGCGGCTCATCGCGCACGATGCGGCGGCGCGCTTCGGCCGCCGCGAGCGCGATGTCGGCGAGCTGCTCGGCATTGGGCTGCGGGACCACGGCGCAGTCGGTGTACGTGAGCACCTCGCTCTCGGCGCCCCGGAAGGGCGGCACCACGAGGTAGAACGCGCTCGACACGGTGCGCACGCCCTTGGCCGGCCCGATCACCCAGAGCGCGATGCGGATCACATCCGCCGTCGTGCGCACGGCGCCCGCGACGGAGGCATCCACCGCCCCGGTGCGCAACAGATACGCGGCGAACGCGAGCGGATCGCGGGCGATGCGCCCCGCCGAATCGCGCGACAGTCCGTGCTTGGCACGCACCGTCACGAGCAGGTCGGTCAGCTCCTCCACGCGCGGATCGGTGGAGGGATCGACGCACTCGAGCCCGGTCGCGCACGCGGCGGCGTGCCCGTGCTTGGCCGCGGGGTCGAGCACGAGCACCGGGGTGGCGATCCCTTCACGTTCGAGCCGGCAGGCCGCCTCGAGCACGCGCGGGTCGGCCGCCTCGGCGAAGGCGATGCGCGACTGGAGTCGCGCCGCGCGGACGAGCACCTGCTTGAGGAAGGTCATCCGACCGGGAACTTCGCGCGCAACGCCGCCTCGACCGTGGGGTGCACGAGGTTGTGCACGTCGCCGTGGAACTTCGCGATCTCGCGCACGAGACTCGAGCTGATGTACGTCGTGTCGAGCGACGGCACCATGAACACGGTCTCCATCTCCGGCGCGAGATGCCGGTTCATGAGCGCCATCTGATATTCGTATTCGAAGTCGCTCACGGCGCGCAGGCCGCGGATGATCATCCGCACCCCGGATTCCTGCGCGAACTGCACGAGGAGCCCGGTGAACTGCCGCACCTCCACGCGGGGATCGTTCTCCACGGCGGAGCGAATGAGGTCCGTGCGCTCCTCGAGTTCGAAGAGGGGCTGCTTCGCGAGATTCACCGCCACCGCGACGATGATCCGGTCGACGAACCCGAGGCTTCGCTTGATCAGGTCGGCATGGCCGTTCGTGATCGGGTCGAAACTCCCGGCGTAGATCGCGACATTCGGCATGGGCGCAGTCAGGTCCTATAGAAGGTGATGGCGCTGTCGCCGTAGCGGCGTGTGTCGCCCCCCGGCGGGAGTGCGACGCGTGCCTCGTGCTCCACACCGAAGATCGCTGCAAACGGTGCTGCAATCCAGCTCTCCGCAAGACGAACGGCAAGCCCTAACCGGTACGGCGGGTCGGCGAAGCACAGGTCGTATGGCGCGAGATCGCGCAGTCGTTCGGCAAAACGCATCGCGTCGCCCCGGTGCACCGCGCACCGCGGCCCCGCGCCGAGCAGGTCGATGTTGGCCTGGAGCACGCGGATGGTGCGGATGTCCTCTTCGACGAAATCCACGTGCCCGGCGCCGCGCGAGAGCGCCTCGAGCCCCAGCGCGCCCGTCCCCGCGAACAGGTCGAGCGCGCGCGCGCCGGGGATCTCGAGCTGGACGATGCTCATCCAGGCTTCGCGCACGCGGTCGGCCGTGGGACGCACCGGGCCCGAGGTCGGCGCGGCGATCCGCCGCCCGCGCCATTCGCCCGCGACGATCCTCACTTGAAGTCGCTCACGGCAAGCTGCAGCGTGGACCGGCCGCGATACTCGTTCCGCTCGACTTTGTACGCGAGATCGATCGTCGCGCCGGGGCGCAGTTCGCCGGCGCGCGACGCGATCCCCCACCCCACGGCTTCCACACGGCCCGACGGCGTCTCCACCTGGAACTTGAGTCCGTCGCTCCCGATCTTCGTCGGCGCCGTGGCCACCGTCACACCGCGTGCGGCGAACACGGGCCCGGGATTGCCCACGCCGAATGGCTCCAGATGCCGCAGCAGTTTCTCGAGATCGTCGGTCACCTCGGCGAGCGGCAGCTCGAGGTCGATGCGCAGGTCGCGCACGAGGTCGCCCGCCGTGAGCCGATCGCGGGCGACGGCGTTGAACCGCTCGGTGAACGCCGCGATCTGCTCCGGCGCCACGGTGAGCCCCGCGGCGGCTTTGTGTCCGCCATGCTTCACGAGCAAGTCCCCGCACGCCGCGAGCGCGGCGTGCAGGTCGAACGCCGGGATCGAACGGCCGCTCCCCTTCCCGACGCCGCCCTGCACGGCGATCAGGAACACGGGACGCGCGGTCTGCTCCACCACGCGCGACGCCACGATGCCGATCACACCGGGATGCCAGTCGTCGCCCGACAGCACGATGCCCCAGGTGGCGTCGAGGTCGAGTGCGTCGAGCCGGCGCTCCACTTCGTCGAGCATGCGGCGGTCCATCTCCTGCCGCTCGCGGTTCTTCTCCTCGCAGTAGCGGGCGATGGCGTTGGCTTCGTCATCGCGCTCGGTGAGGAGCAGCTCCACGCCCTTCAGCGCGCGGTCCAGGCGACCGAGCGCATTCAACCGCGGCGCGAGGATGAAGCCGATGCGTCCGGCGGTGATGGGTTTGCCCTCGAGTCCCGCGCTGCGCACGAGGGCGCGTACGCCCGGGCTCTTCGAGTCGGCGAGCAGCGGGAGGCCGCGGCGCACAAACACCCGGTTCTCGCCGCGCAGCGGCGCCACGTCGGCCACCGTGGCCAGCGCGACGAGGTCGAGCATGTTCAGGACGACGTTCTCGTTGCCGCCCATCGAGCGCGTGAGGGCGAGCGCGAGCTTGAACGCCACGCCGACGGCGGCGAGATCCTTGTCCGGGTACGTGTCGTCCACGCGCCGCGGATTGAGCACCGCGTACGCCTCGGGGAGCGGACCACCGGGGAGATGGTGGTCGGAGATGATGAGGTCGATCCCCGCGGCGCGCAGGGCGAGCGCCGGCCCATGCGCGGTGGTGCCGCAATCACAGGTGAGCACCACGGTCGCGCCCGCCGCCTTCGCCGCCGCAACGCCGGCGTCGCCGAGGTCGTAGCCGTCGCGCTGCCGATCGGGGATGAACGGCACCGCCGTGCCGCCGAGCGCCCGGATGGCGCGCGTCATCAAGGTGGTGGAGCAGATGCCGTCCACGTCGTAGTCGCCGTGCACGAGCACGGTCTCGCCGCCGCGGATGGCCGCCGCGAGCCGGTCGACCGCGCGCGGCAGGTCGGTGAGGAGCGCGGGGTCGTGGAGTTGGTCGAGCGCCGGCCGCAGGAATCGCTTGGCCGGGTCGATGTCGCCGTAGCCGCGCGCGACGAGCAGGCGGCTGAGCGAGAGCGGGAGATTGAGCGTGCCGGCGAGCGCGCGCGCCGCTCCCTCATCGGGGAGCGGCACAGGCGTCCAGCGCACCGCCGGTCGCGCTCTCACCCCGGGAAGTACATCAACACGCCACACGCTTCGCAGAGCTCCACCGCTCCGGAGGCGCTCATGACGTGCCGGCGCTGCATCGGGATGGCCGTGTCGCAGTTGCCGCACGCCATGCCACTCATCGCGAACACGGCTTCCACCCGGCGACTCCCGCGGATGCGGTCGTAGCGCGAGAGCAACGCGGCCGGCACGTGCGCCGACGCGGCGTCGCGCTGCGCGCGGACCACGGCGAGTTCGCCGTCGATCTCCGCGCGCTCCGCCATCACCTCACCGCGCGCCGCCTCCTGCTGCGCCTCGATGGACGCGAGCTCGTTCTGCAGCGAGTGCAACACGCCGCGCGCCTCCTCGAGGCGACGGTTGATCGCCAGCAGGTCGCTCTCCTCGGTGGCGACGATGCGCTTGGCCTGCTCCATCTGCGCGACGGCGGCCGTGGCCTGCTTCATCGTCTTCACCGCGTCCATCTGCGCCTGGTTGCGCTCGATGAGCAGCTTGTGCTCGGCGATCTTCTCGCGCACGTACGCCTGCTTCTTCTCTTCGGCGCCCGCGGTCGCCGTGGCCCGTTCGACGGCGTCGAGCGCCTTCCCGCGGCGCGTGTCCAGCTCGCGGATACGCGGCTCGAGCGCGGCGAGCCGCGTCTCCAGCCCGTGGATCGTCACGTCCTCGTCCTGCACCTTCAGCAACGCTGCCAGATCCGTGTCCACTCCCCCTCCATAAAGTAAGAAGCCCGGCCCTCTCCTACGATCCCCGATTCTTTCGCAACGCACCCCAGCCACGGCGCGGATCGAGCGCGCGCGTCTCGCGGCTGAGCGTCGTCTTCTCCTGCATCAGCGCATCCTGCTCGGCGCTCTCCGCCAGCGGCAGGATGCGGTCGATCTCCGTCAGTCGATCCTCGTTCAGCCGGGCGTGCAGCCCGCCGAGCGCCGCATCGATCGTCGCTTTGGGATCGACCACGGCGCCCGCTTCACCGCGCAGCGTCTCCACCGTGCGGATCGCCTCCGGGTCGAGCGACTCGGTGAGCGTTTCGATATCCGCCGCTCCGCCATGCTCGGCCAGTGTAGCAAAGATGGCCGCATACACGGGATCGCGAAACACGCCCGAGGCGTGCGGCGGCCCGCCGTCGAGCCCCGGGTGCTCGCCCATCCCTTCTTCCAGCCGCGCCACCGCTTCCACGACGCCGTCCACCGAGGCGGGCTCGAGCAGCATCACGCGGATGATGGCGCGCTCGTCGGTGCTCTCACGCGCCGGCGGACGCTCCACGGGCGGCTCCATCGGCGCGTCGTCGAACTGCTCGTCGGGGTCGGGCGGCAGCGGTGCGCCGTGATCGCCCGCGTGTTCATTGGCACGCGCGCCCGATGCGCCGCGCGCCATACCACGCGGCGCCCCGCGCGCGGGTCCGCGTTCCGGCGGCGCGACCGGCCGCCCCGGACGGCGCATCGGCGCGCTCAGTTCGCGCTCGAGCACCGACCGATCCACCCCGGCGGCGGTCGCCGCGCGTTGCAGATACAGGTCGCGCATCAGCGGGTCGCTCGCCGCGCGGATGGTGGGCAGCATCGAGTCGAGCGCGCGCCGCTTGCGTTGCAGGTTCGTGAACCAGCCGCCGCGTTCGAGCAGCTGCACCTTGCGGTCGAACACGTCCATCGCCGCGCCGAACAGCTTCTCCATCGCGTCGCCGCCGTACTTCGCGACGAAGGTGTCGGGGTCCTCGCCGTCGGGGAGCGTGACCACGCGCACGTCCATGCCGCGCGTGAGCAGCACGTCGGCGGCGCGGAACGTCGCCTTCTGCCCGGGCGCGTCGCTGTCATACAATAGGAAGGCGTGCTTCGCGTGGCGCGCGAGCAGATCCGCCTGCCGGTCGGTGAGCGCGGTGCCCATCGGCGCCACCACCGGCTCGATGCCGGCGTCCACGAGTCGCACCACATCGAAGTAGCCCTCGACGAGCACCACGCGATCTTCTTTGCGGATCGCCGTGCGCGCCGACGACAGGTTGTACAGCACGTCGCCCTTCGTGAACGCCTTCGATTCCGACGAGTTCAGATACTTCGGTTCACCGGGGCCGAGCAGACGGCCGCCGAACCCGACGGTGTGCCCCTGCGGGTCGAGGATCGGGAAGATGAGCCGGTCGCGAAAGCGCGGCCGCGGCTCCTCCTGCTCCTCGCGCCGCACGAGCAGGCCGCTCGCAAGCAACCGCGCGTCATCAAAGCCGAGCCCGTTCAAATAGGTGCGCATCAGCCCGAGCTCACGCGGCGCGAAGCCCATCCCGAACCGGTCCGCCGTGGCACGCGTGATCTGGCGCTTGGCGAGATACTCGCGCGCCGGCTGGCCGAACTCGCGCTCCCAGAGCATCTCCTTGAACCACGCGGCCACCGTCGCGTTCAACTCCCACAACGGCTCGCGCGGGTCGGGCCCTTCGCGCTTGCGCTGCACGTCCACCACCTCGATCCCCGACTTCTCGCCGACGTACTTCACCGCTTCGGCGAACGTCAGGCCGAGCCGCTTCTGCACGAAGGTGAACACCGAGCCCTTCTCGCCGCACACGAAGCACGTGTAGCCGCCGCCGGGCATCACCGAGAAATTCGCGTTCGTCCCCTGATGGAACGGACAGGGACCGCGGTACACCGACCCGGTCTTCTTGAGCTTCACGTGCTCGCTGATGATGGCGACGATGTCCGCCGCCTGCGCGACCTGTTCCACCACGTCGTCGGGGATCACGAGAGCTCCACGATGGTGGCGCCGGCGCCGCCTTCGTTCCACAGGCCGAGCCGGAAGGTCTTCACGCGACGGTCGCCCTTGAGCAACTGCGCCACGCGCTCGCGCAGCGCGCCCGTCCCCTTGCCGTGGATCACCGTGATCGTACTGAGGTCGGCACGCACGGCGTCGTCGAGCGCCTGCAGCACCAGGTCGTCGACCTCCATCACCCGCACACCGCGCACATCCACGTCGCGCTGCACGTGCAGCTCGGGCTCGTCCCCGGTCATCGCGACGGCGCGTTCCACGGGCTCGAGCCGTTTGCGCGACGTCCGCCGCAGCGTTGCGAGCGGCACCGTGAGCTTCAGCGCGCCCACCGCCACCACGGCGTCGCTGCCGCGCATCTCGAGCACCGTGCCGGCTTTGTCGCCGAGCG
>CAIRBD010000137.1 GCA_903876745.1 uncultured Gemmatimonadota bacterium | reverse complement strand
CTTGGGCTGCTTGGCGATGATGAGATCCTTGATCTTGTCGTACGTCGCCTGCGGCACGACCTTCTTCGACACGAGTTGGTCCTTCTTGGCGAACGGGCGCGCTTTGACGATGGCGGCCGCATAGGCATCGCCGATGCCGGGGAGCGTCTTCAGCTGCGCTTCGGTCGCGGTATTGAGGTCGAGGATCGCGGCCTTGGCGGTCGCCTTGGCGTCGGCGGCAGGGGCCGCCGTCTTCGCGTCGGCGGCTTGCGCCGAGGACTTCGCATCTGCCACGGCGGCCTTCGCCGCCGGCGCGGCCTTCGCATCGGTGGCCGGCGTCTTCTTGGGTGCGGCCTGCGCCGAAGTCAGTCCGGCCACCGCGGCGAGCAGTAGCAGCGCACGTCCCATCACTCGTGTGGTCATCAAGGCTCCTGGGTCGGGGGTCACTGGATGCGCGGCGGCTCCGCCCCCTGCGGCGCCGTCACGTTGAGGACATACCGTCCGGGACCGCTGTCGTCGCGCGCGGCGGTCTTGGCGCCGCACGCGCCACAGACGGCCACCATCGGCGGGAATGCGGGGAGTTTGAGCGGTTCGCCGCAGAGTGGGCACCACAGTTTGAGGCGCGGGCGCTCGGGGATCCCGGTATTCGCATCGGTTACGGGCGGAGTCGGCATGCCGGGGCGCGGAGGTGGAGTGGGAGCAACGGCAACCCCCTGAACCACAGAGGACACGGAGGACACGGAGGACACAGTGGACGCGGCGGATGCGGTGGGGCCCGCGGCTCCTTCCATCTGTTTCTGGACCGACAGCAACACGAACCGCCGTTCGACCGGTGACATGGTCGCGAGTTGTGCGCTCGTGATCAGCCCTCGCTCCAGCGCCTGCTTCACGAGCGCGGGCGGGATCGCGTCGAATCCTTCCGCAGAGGGCTTCTTCGTGGCGCCGGCGCCAAGCGTACCGCGCACCTGACGTCCCACCCACACCACCGCCACGATGGCGGAGCCGAGGGTGAACACCGTCGCTCCGATGAGCCGGACCGCGTTGCCGTCGAGCGAGGTCATTGCGGGCGCGTGATCTCGTGGATGTTGATGGTCTGTCTGGCGGGGGGCTCTTCCCACGGCACCTGCGCGATGACGCGTGCCGTCAGCCCGCGCGCGGCGCACGCCTCGAGAAAGTCCGGCACGGCGAGCCGCCCCGGATCGCTCACCAACGCCCGGCCGCCGGTCGTCAGCGTGCGGTCGATGGCCTGCGCGACGAGCGCGGCGTACGGCTTCTCGTAGAGTACGTCGGAGGCCAGCACGAGGTCAAAGGTGCCGAGGTCCGCGGGGAAGTCGCGCCAGTCCACCATCCGCGTCTGCGGGGCGCGCGGGGCGTTCGCGAGTGCGTTGCGTCGCGTGAACCGCAGGGCGTCGTCGTAATAGTCGGTGGCCAGCACGTCGAACCCGGCGCGCAGCGCGGCGATCGTCACGAGGCCGAGGCCGCAGCCCAGTTCGATCGCCCGCAGGCCGCGGCCATCGAGCGCCGCGACGAAACCGGCGAGCGCCGTGCTCGACGGCCACACGTCGGCCCAGTACGGCAGGCGTTCGTCCTTGTCGAAATCGACTTCGCTGATGAGGTCGTCGGCGCTGCGCGGCCGTTCGAGCGCGACCGGCGTTCCGGCGACGTCCAGCGACGACGGCACGATCACGAACCGCCGGTCGAGCGCCGCGAGGTCGCTCACGGGATCAAAGCGCGAACTGTTCGGCAAGTTCGGCGTCGCCGTCGAAAGGCAGGGCGTGCAGCGTCTCGCCGGCCGCCACGTTGCCGCGCCCCGCGGGCACGATCACCAGCGCGTTGGCGAGCGACATGCTCGTGAGGATGCCGGAACTCTGCCGGCCGGTGAGACGCGCCGTGCGTTGTCCGTCGCGCGTCGTGAGGATCGCGCGCTGGAAGTGCGTGAGGTCGGCACCGGCGTGCACCGGCTCCTCCATCGTCACCGGCACGGGACGACGGAAGAGACGCGAGTGCCCGCGCATCTTCCGGATGGCCGGCCGCGCGAACAGTTCGAAGGTGACCATCGTCGAGACGGGGTTCCCGGGAAGCCCGAGCCACGGCATCTCGCCGAGCATGCCGAACACCATCGGCGCGCCGGGGCGCATGCGCACGCGCCAGAACTTCAACTCGGCGCCGAGTTCGCCGAGCACACTGCGCAAGAAGTCGTGTTCGCCTACGGAGACGCCGGCGCTCGTGATGAGCAGGTCGAAGCCCACCGCGCGCCGCAGGTGTGTGCGCAGCGATTCGGGATCGTCGGCGGCGATGCCGAGGTAGTGCGGCTCGCCTCCTGCGGCGCGCACGAGCGCCTGCAGCGTCACGCTGTTCGACGACACGATGCGCTTGCCGTCGCGCACGTCCTGGAACCGGTCGAGTTCCACGAGCTCGTCGCCCGAGGTGAGGATGGCGACGCGCGGCACGCGGTGCACGATCACGTCGGCGGCGCCGACCGAGGCGAGCACGCCCATCTGGGCCGCGCCGATGGTGGTCCCCGCGGGCAGCACGAGCTGGCCGGCGTGGATGTCCTCGCCGCGCGGGCGGACGTTCTTCCCCGCGTCGCGGTCGCGTCGCACCTCCACGCGGTCCACGCCTCCGTCGGTGTCCTCCACGCGCACGACCGTATCGGCGCCCGCGGGGACGGGCGCGCCGGTCATGATGCGGATGGCGTGGCCACGCGGGAGAGGCTGCGTGGCCGTGCCCCCGGCGCGCACCGTCTCGAGCACGGGGAGTGCTACGGGGAGCATGGTGAGATCCGCAGCGTGCACGGCGTAGCCGTCCATCGCCGAGTTGTCCCACGGCGGCAGCGTCACGGGCGAGACGATGTCGCAGGCAAGCACGCGGCCATACGCGCTGAGCAGCGGCAGTTCTTCCTCGCCGAGCACGCGCACGTCGCGCAGAACGCGTGCGACGGCGTCGTGCACGGTGAGCTGAGTATCGATGGTGCTCACGGAGCCGTGAGGCGCGCGGCGGCGAGCCGCGCGAGCATCGCGTCCTGCACGCGCTCCACCTCGCGCGTCGGCACGGTGAAGTTGTTGCACAGGAAGCTGAAGATCAGCACGCGCCCGTCGGCCGTCGTCACGTACCCCGAGAGGGAGCGCGCTTTGTCCACCGTTCCCGTCTTGGCGTGGACGTTCCGCTCGGCGGGCGTCCCTTTCATGCGGCTCGCGATGGTGCCGTCCATGCCGGCGACGGGAAGCCCGTCGTAGAACGCGCTGAAGTCGCGGTGCAGTTGCATCGCATACAACACGTGCACGATCGTCTCGGGGGTCACGTAGTCGTGCCGCGAGAGCCCGCTGCCGTCGCGGATCGCGAACCCGTCGTTCTCCGCCCCCCACCCGCGCACCTGTCGTTCGACGACGCGCCGCGCGCTGTCGGCCGTGCCGACGCCCGTCTTCTCGAGCGCGACCGTCTTGTACAGGATCTCGGCGATCTGGTTCTGCGAGGGTTTGAGCATGAACGGGAGTATCTCGCGCAGCGTCGGCGACCGGAGCGAGAACACCGTCGTGAGCGCGGTGTCGGCCACGGGCACGCGCGCGTCCACGAGGCCGGTGGCGATGCCGCGCTCGGCGAGAGCGTCGCGCAGCGCACCCAGGAAGAAGGCCGACGGATCCTTGATCACGACTTCGGTGACCGTGGAGTCGCCATTCCCCTTGGCTCCGGGCGCGGCGCGGCGCTCGAAGCCCTCGTTCACGAACAGCTCGTCCACGCCGGCGCCGTAGCTCTCCTCGATGTCGGCCATCTGCCAGCCGAAGCCGTAGATGTCGTCGGGGAACGCGTCGCCGCCGCGCCGGATCGCGCCGCCGATGCGGCGCACGCCGTGCGCCGCGAGCGAGTCGGCCATGTCACGGAAGGCGCGATGCCAGTCGCCGCGCATCGCGTCGCTGAACGACGGATCGCCGCGCCCCACCACGATCAGGTCGCCGTCGAGGATG
>CAIRBD010000136.1 GCA_903876745.1 uncultured Gemmatimonadota bacterium | reverse complement strand
CGGTTGTTGTCGTGCTGCACGTACTTGCCCCAGTACATCAGGGGCAGCGTGCCCGTGCCCGCGGCGCGCGTCTTGTTGTAGTAGTAGTTGTCCACCATCTTCTCGCGCCCGTCCACCTCGATCACCGGCGTGATGAGGGTGAGCACGTTCTTGCGGATGTTCTGGATGAAGGGCGTCTCCTCCACGACGAGGCGGTACGCCAGCTCCATCAGCATCTCCGGGCCACCGCGCTCCGGCGAATGCATGCCGCTCGTGATCCAGTACATCGGCTTGGTGGTCTTGATGAGCTCGCGGGCCCGCTCCTCGCTCGTCGCGCGCGGGTCGCTGAGCGCTGCGGCCTCGGCCTTCACTTTGTCGAGATTGCGGATGGTGGCCTCGTCGCCGATGGCGAGCATCACCATGTCGCGCCCTTCCTCGGTCTTCCCGATCTTGAAGAACTTCGCGCGCCCCGGTGCGGCCTTCGCGATCGCCTCGAGATACCGATGGATGTCCTTGGCGTACGTCAGCTCGCCGGGCGTCCCGACGATCTTGCCGAGGTACTTGAGCGGAGTCGGCACCGTGTTCGACGCCGGCAGGTGGTCCACCAGTTCCGTACTGATGCGGGGATCCTGGAGGTACTCCTTGATCTTCTTGGTGTACTCCTCGTCCTGCTTCTGCTGGGCGAACAGCGCGACCGGCGAGAGCAGCGCGGCGGCAAGAACGGCCCACGTGATGCGGCGAGTGAAGAGCGAACTCCGGGACATCGTGCCTCCTGGCACCCACGGGTGAGGGCGCCGGCGCGTACCATCTGGCGGATTACGGCCGGCGGGAGAGAATAGCCACGACAACAAACCACGCCTCCCCGCCCTGGCGGACGGGTCAGCGTGCCGCAGAACATACGTCCCGGCCGGAGGATTCGCTGGCTCGCCGCCGAGCGGCGCTCTCCTATCCAACGGGCGCGGGATGTCGTAGAATCGTCACCGGTCCGACGGACACTCCGACGGGGGGACGGTCCCTCCTCGCGCCCGCCGGTCGTCTCGCGAAACTGAGAGGAGTCTGGAATGTCGCACCCACTCGCGCGCGCGCGGATCGTACGCGCGCTGGCAGCCCTAGTGCTCTCCGCTGGTGGGGCGATCGCTCCCGCCGTCGCTACGGCGCAAGCCGGCGTTCAGAGCGTGCCCGCCAAGGCGCCTTCCACCGCCGACGTGGAGTTCATGGCGGGGATGATCCCGCACCACGCGCAGGCCGTGCTGATCGCCGGCTGGGCGAAGTCGCACGGCGCACGCACGGATGTTGCCATCCTGTGCGAGCGCATCGTCGTCGGGCAGCGCGACGAGATCGCGCTGATGCAGCGCTGGCTGCGCGACCGTGGTCAGGACGTCCCCGCCGCCGACGCGACGCATCACAAGATGAAGATGAACGGCATGGTGCACGACATGCTGATGCCGGGCATGCTCAACGAGGAGCAGCTCGCCGCGCTCGACAAGGCGCGGGGTGCCGACTTCGACCGTCTCTTCCTCGACGCGATGATCGGCCACCACGCCGGCGCGATCACGATGGTGGACGCCTTGTTCGGCTCCGTCGGCGCCGCCGATGATGACGTGGTCTATCGCTTCGCCTCCGATGTCTATGCCGACCAGACGACGGAGATCGAACGCATGCAGAAGATGCTCGCGACGGTGCCCGTCGCCGGGCGCCCGTAGTTCGCACGTCCCGGCCTGAGGGCCACTCCCCCCTTCCCTTGGTACACGAGATGGCAATCGCCTCACATCGCCGGCGTCTGGTCGCCGGCCTCCTCGCGACATCCGCCGCGCTCACGGCACTCTACGCTGCCGGCTGCGCCTCATCCGGTTCGTCGGGCACGGCCTCCGCACCCGCGCCCGCCGCGGCGGCGATCGACATGTCGACCTCGGCGCCCAGCCCGGACCCGCGCGTGGGGCTCAAGGCCGGCACGCTCGCCAAACTCCCGGAGGACACGACGCGCCGGATGGTGGCGACCCACGCCGCCGAGGCCTCGTGGAACATGAAGCTCGTGAAGAACGTGCTTCCGACGGGGCCGTTCGTCGGTGTGACGCATTCCGATCTCGCGTTCCGCGGCGACTACGTCGTGCAGGGCAACTACGACGGCTACGAGATCTGGGACATCAAGAACCCGCGCGATCCCAAGCTCTACCACCAGGTGGTGTGTCGCGGTTCGCAGAGCGACGTGTCGGTGTACGGCAACCTCATCTTCGTCTCGGGTGAGGCGGTGAGCGGCCGTATGGACTGCGGGTTGCAGGGGATCCCGGATTCGGTGAGCAAGGAGCGCTTCCGCGGCATCCGCATCTACGACGCCACAGACCTCAAGAACCCCAAGTACATCCAGAGCGTGCAGACCTGCCGCGGCTCGCACACGCACACCGTGGTCGAGGACCCGAACGACAAGTCGAACGTCTACGTCTACATCTCCGGCTCCGCGGGCGTGCGGTCGCCGACGGAACTGCCGGGGTGCTCCGATCTTGATCCCGCCCTCGATCCGAACAGCGAATTGTTCAAGATCGAGATCATCCAGGTGCCGCTCGCCAATCCGTCGGCGGCGCACGTGGTGACGAAGGCGCCCATCCTCGCGGAGCTGGGGCGTGCGCCGCAGAACCTCGCGCGCAGCGCGTCGGATTCGGTCGACCGCGCGGCGCAGATGGCGGCCCGCGCCGGCCGTGCCGGCGGACGCGGTGGCGCGCCCGCGGCGGG
>CAIRBD010000135.1 GCA_903876745.1 uncultured Gemmatimonadota bacterium | reverse complement strand
CGACGCCGACGCGACGTGGGCGGCGGGCGACATGATCATCAAGGTGAAAGAGCCGATCGCGCCCGAATGGCCGCGCATGCGCAAGGGGCAGACGGTCTTCACGTATTTCCACTTTGCCGCCGACGAGAAGCTGACGAAGGCGCACATCGATTCGGGCGCGATCTGCATCGCGTACGAGACGGTGGAACTGACGAACGGTGACCTGCCGCTGCTGATCCCGATGTCCGAGGTCGCGGGCCGCATGGCGGTGCAGGAAGGGGCCAAGTACCTCGAGAAGCTGTACGGCGGACTCGGGCTGCTGCTCGGCGGCGTTCCCGGCGTGGCGCCGGCGAACGTGGTGGTGCTTGGCGGCGGCATCGTCGGCATCAATGCGGCGAAGATGGCGGCGGGCATGGGCGCGAAGGTCACGATCCTCGACCTCTCGCTGCCGCGGCTGCGCTACCTGAGCGACGTGATGCCGGCCAATGTGACGCTGATCCACAGCAACCGTCACAACGTGCTCGAGCAGATCGCCTCGGCCGATCTCGTGATCGGCGGCGTGCTGATCCCGGGCGCCAAGGCGCCGAAGCTCATCCGCAAGGAAGACCTCAAGCTGATGAAGCCGGGTGCCGTGATCGTGGACGTGGCCATCGACCAGGGCGGCTGCGTGGAGACGATCCACGCGACGACGCACGAGAACCCCGTGTACACGGTGGACGGCATCATCCACTACGGCGTGGCGAACATGCCGGGCGGCGTGCCGCGCACGTCCACGCTGGCGCTCACGAACGCGACGTTCCCGTACGCGCTGACGCTGGCGAACAAGGGATGGAAGAAGGCGCTCAAGGACGATCCGGCGCTGCTGAAGGGACTGAACGTGGCCGAGGGCAAGGTCACGTACCGCGGTGTTGCCGAGGCGTTCGGCATGGAGTATCACGAGCCCGGGAAGTTCGTGGGCTGAGTCCCGCTGGGAGTGTCTGGTGGGTGAGCGAGGCGACCGGGGTAGCCGGTCGCCTCGCTTTTTTTGTTTGAGCAGTGTGCTCAACGGAAGAGCCACCCTGCGAGTATCGATGGGGGATACCACCCGTTGGTGCAATGACGCACCTCCGGACTCAGACAGGAGAATCTTCCGCATGCACAGGCCACCACCCTGGATGCAGCGGCTCGCGAGAACGATGGCGACGCTGTGTGTTGCCCTCGTGTTCTTCGCGCGCGCCGCAACTGCTCAAGGCACCATCACGGTCAACGTCACCGAAGGGACTCGCCCCATCGACCAGGCGCAGGTTGCCGTCGTCGGGACCACGGTCGGAGCCCTCACTGGTGTGGATGGCAAGGCGACCCTGCGTGCGGTCCCGGCCGGCTCGCACGTCGTCCGCGTGCTCCGCGTGGGGTACGGTGAGCAGAAGCGCACCGTCGTCGTAGAGAACGGGAAGACGCTGGCACTCGACATTGCGCTCTCGACCGTTGCCGTGGAACTCACGCCGGTCGTGACGACGGCGACCGGCGACACGCGGCGCGTGGAGATCGGCAACGCCGTCTCGACGATCGACGTGTCGAAGCTCAAGGAGAACTCGCCAGTCACGAACATGAATGACCTGCTGAACGCGCGCACGCCGGGCGTGCTCGTGACGCCGAGTACGCAGACGGGGTCGGGCTCGCGTATCCGCATCCGCGGCACGAGTTCGCTGAGTCTGACGAACGATCCGATCTACGTGATCGATGGCGTGCGCATGACGGGCGGCTCGAACACCTCGCTGTTCACGGGCGACGCGCAGGCGGGACGCATCGGCGACATCAATCCCGAGGACATCGAGAACATCGAGATCGTGAAGGGGCCGTCGGCAGGCACGCTGTATGGCACCGACGCCGCGAACGGTGTGGTGGTGATCACGACCAAGAAGGGGCGCGCCGGTGCGGCCCGCTGGAACGTCTACGAGGAAAGCGGCCAGCTGGTCGATCGCAACCCGTATCCGTGGAACTACACGATCGCGGGCCATTCGCCGACCCTCACGGCGTACCGTGAATGCGGTCTGCCGCTGATCTCGGCGGGTTCCTGCGTGATGGACAGCGTGCGGCAGTACAGCCCGCTGCACGACCCGAGTGCGACGCCGCTGGGCCTGGGTCATCGCCGCGAGCTTGGGGCGCAGGTGAGCGGTGGCAGCGACGCGGTGCGGTACTTCATCGCCTTCTCGCGCCAGATGGAGACGGGCGTGTTCAAGCTCCCGGCGTTCGAGCAGACGATGCTCGACACGATGCAGCTGCCCGTCCGGAAGTGGATGGCGAATCCGAACCAGCTCGACCAGTCCACCATGCGTGCGAACCTGAGCATCGCCGTGAACCCGAAGCTCGATGTGACGGTGAGCACGGGGCTCACGATGGGAGACACGTATTTACTGCAGGCCTCCAACGCGACCGCGGGCCTGGGTTCGCAGGGCTTCGGCGGGCCGGGCTACTCCACGAACGGCACCGTGGCGACAGTCGGTACGCCGCTGCACGGCTACCGGGCGTGGACGCCGGCGTACACCTACCAGGAAAAGGTGGAGCAGGCGATCAATCGGTTCATCGGTTCGGCGAACATGAACTACCGCCCCACGTCGTGGCTCGCCGTGCGTGCCGACGTCGGCAACGACCTCACCGACCGCGTGGAGCAGAACCTGCTCTTCCGCGGTGAGGGGCCGCCGCTCACTGCCACGTACCGTTCGGGCTTCGCGAACAACTACCGGTACAACGACCGGAACTTCACGGCCAATCTCTCGGCCACGGCGACGAACAGCTTCGCCGGGTCGTACATCCTGAAATCCACGGTCGGCATCCAGTACGTGGATTATCGGCGCGACGGTGACGGCGCGCAGGGGTCGGTGCTCGCTCCGGGAACGCAGACGCCCCCGGCCGGCACGATCATCTCCGTGACGAACACATACGTCCCGCAGCGCACGCTCGGGCAGTTCATCGAGGAGCAGCTGGCCATCCGCGACCGGCTCTACCTCACGTTGGCGGTGCGTACCGACCAGAACAGCGCGTTCGGCGCGAACTTCCAGAACATCCTGTATCCCAAGGCGAGCGCGTCGTGGGTGATCTCGGATGAGCCGTGGTTCCACCTGCCGAAGATGCTGCAGGTGGACAACCTGCGGCTGCGCGCCGCGTTCGGTTCGTCGGGCGTGCAGCCCGGGCCGACGGATGCGTTGCGCACGTTCGGCGCGACGACGGTGAGCGTCCGCGGCGCCGACACGCCGGGTGTGGTGTTCTCGGCACTTGGCAACAGCGACCTCAAGCCCGAGCGTACGACGGAGTCGGAAGCCGGCTTCGAAGTGCGGCTCTTCAAGGGGCTCGTGAACGTCGACGGAACCTATTACTCCAAACGGACGCAGGACGCCCTGATCTCGGCCATCGTCGCGCCGTCGGCGGGCGCCGCCTCGAGCGTGCGCCGCAACCTCGGGTCGGTGACGAACTCCGGCTGGGAGTGGGTGATCAACACGCAACTGGTGGACCGCAAGTCGCTGGGCGTGGACCTGACCCTGAACATGTCGAGCAACGAGAACAAGCTGGTGAGCCTCGGCAACACGCCGCCGCAGATCGGCACGACGACGCGTGCGGTCGAGAACTATCCGCTGTTCGGTCTCTGGGCCAAGCACATCCTCGGCTGGAACGACAAGAACAAGGACGGGATCCTCACCTACAACGCCGACCCGAACCTCAACGAAGTGTTCGTGGACACCGTGGTGAGCTTCCGCGGGTACAGCGCGCCGCGCAAGACGGTGGCGCTCAACTCCGGCATCGAGATCCTCGACCGGAAGCTGCGCTTCACGGCGCTGCTCGACTGGCGCGGGGGCAACCTCTACTACAACAACACCGAGCGCATTCGCTGCGTGAGCCGCCAGAACTGCAATGGACTGATGAATCCGACCTCGTCGTTCGAGGAGCAGGCGATGGTCGTGGCGACCCGCAACGACCCGTCGGCGACACTCGACGGCTTCTTCCAGCCGGGCGACTTCCTGAAGCTGCGCGAGGTGTCGGCTGTGTATACGCTGCCCGACCGCGTGGCCCGCTCGGTGCATGCCCGTCAGGCGACGGTGATGCTCTCGGCCCGCAACATCGCGAAGTGGACGAAGTACCGCGGCGTGGATCCGGAAAACGACTACACGGCCACGGCGGGCAGCGACAATCCGTCCGACTTCCAGGGTTTCGGCGCCCCGACGTACTACATCCTCCGTTTCACCCTCGGGTTCTGATGCCCACCTTCCAGAGACACCCCATGACGACCTCACCAAAGGTCCAGCGTCGTGGCCGGCTGCTGCTGGTCGCGACGGTGGTGGCGCTGACGGCGGCCGCCTGCAACAACAGCATCACCGACTCGGCGCTCAGCGTGGCCGAGCCGAACATCATCGACCCCACCGCCGTCTCGAGCGCGGACGGCGCGACGGCGCTCAAGGTCGGAGCGCTCGCGCGCTTCCGCAACATGACGGCGGGCAGCGAGAGCAGTTGGCTCTTCGGCGGCCTGCTGGCTGACGAGTGGGTCACGAGCTCGACGTTCATCCAGAACGACGAGGCCGACGAGCGCAGCATCTCGCTCAACAACTCCACCGTGACCGGCCAGTTCCGGACGATCAACCAGGTGCGCACCGCCGCGAACCAGGCGATCGCCGGACTCCGGAAGTACAAGCCGACGTCGGCCGCGGAGATCGCCGAGATGTACCTGGCGCGCGGATTCGCCGAGATGCAGCTGGCGCAGGATTTCTGCAACGGCATCCCGCTGAGCGACGCGACGGTGAACCCGGTGGTCTATGGTTCGCCGCTGACGAACGCCGCCGTGTTCACGGTGTCGCTCGCCTCGTATGATTCGGCGATCGCGCTCGTCAGCGGGTTGACGGACGCGACGAGCATCCTGATCACCCGCGCGGCGAAGGTCGGCCGCGCGCGCGCGCAGCTCGGCCTGAAGGACCTCTCCGGGGCCGTGGCGCAGGTGGCGGGCATCCCGACGACCTTCTCGTACGACCACACGTTCGCGACGAGTTCGGGCGACAACATCCTCTGGTCGCAGCCGTTGAGTTCGCGGCGGTACAGCGTCGGCGACACGACGGTGAAGACGAGCGCGGGCACGTTCTCGACGCAACCGGCGATCCCCTTCGCCTCGGCCAAGGACCCGCGGTTGCCGGTGGCCAACACGCCGGCGGGCACCAAGTCGCAGGACGGCTCGGTGATCTCGATGACGACCACGCTCTGGGCGCAGAGCACGACGGTGCCGGTGATCAACGGCATCGACGCGCGCATGATCGAGGCGGAAGCGGCGGCGGTGAACGGGGACGCGGCGACGATGCTGACGATCCTCAACACGCTGCGCGCTGCGCCTCCGCTGCTCGGTACGGTGCAGGCGGCGGCGATGCCGGCACTGGTCGATCCGGGCACGCAGGCGTCCCGCATCGACCTGGTGTTCCGCGAGAAGGCCTTCTGGACGTTCTCGCGCGGACAGCGCCTGAGCGACATGCGGCGCCTGATGCGGCAGTACGGGCGGGCGGAAGCTACCGTGTTCTCAACGGGGACGCACTTCCGCGGCGTGCCGTACGGGCACGACGTGAACCTGCCGGTGCCGCAGGACGAGACGAACAACCCGAACTTCAAGGGGTGCCTCGACCGCCTGCCGTAAGGCGCGCGGCCTGAGGGACGGATGGGGTGGGCCCGCGGGTGCGGGCCCACCCCATTTGCTTGCTCCCCCCTGTGACGCGGACTAAGTTTACCGAGTTCGCCACGCTCTCCCATCTCTCGCCTTTCTCAGAGCCGCCCGCGTACGTGGGCGCGCATCGACACATATGCGCTGGCCGTTCTTCACCCGAGGTTCGCTCTTCCCCGCCAACGCGATCGCGGTCGATCTCGGCACGGCGAACACGCTCGTGTATGTGAAAGGCGAGGGGATCGTGCTCAACGAACCCTCGGTCGTCGCGATGGATCGCGAGACGAAGAAGATCAAGGGCGTGGGCCTCGAGGCGAAGCGCATGCTGGGGCGCACGCCGGAAGGGATCATCGCGGTGCGGCCGATGAAGGACGGTGTGATCGCCGACTTCGAGGTCACCGAGAAGATGCTGCGCTACTTCCTCACGCGCATCATCTCGAACCACACGTTCAAGGTGACGCCGCGCGTGATCGTGTGCGTGCCCTCGGGGATCACCGAGGTGGAGAAACGCGCCGTGCGCGACTCGGCGCTCGGCGCCGGCGCGAAGGAAGTCTTCATGGTGGCCGAACCGATGGCGGCAGCGATCGGCGTGGGGCTTCCGGTGGAGACGCCGACGGGGAACATGGTGATCGACATCGGCGGCGGCACGACGGAGATCGCCGTGATCGCGCTGAGCGGCATCGTGAGCGACACGTCCATCCGCGTGGGCGGCGACGAGCTCGACATGGCGATCGTGCAGTTCATGCGGAAGAGCTACAACCTGCTCGTCGGCGAGCCGACGGCGGAGCAGATCAAGATCCAGATCGGGTCGGCCGCGCCGATGGGCGAGGAGCGCGAGATGGAAGTGAAGGGGCGCGACCTCGTGTCGGGGATCCCGAAGACGGTGCGCGTGCACTCCGCGGAGATCCGCGAGGCGTGCCAGGAACCGGTGCAGCAGATCGTCGACGCCGTGCGTCGTGCGCTGGAGATCACGCCGCCCGAACTCGCGAGCGACATCGTCGACCGCGGCATCGTGATGACCGGCGGCGGCGCGCTCATCCGCGGGCTCGACGTGCTCCTCACGCAGGAGACGGGGCTGCCGATCCACGTGGACGAGGACCCGCTGACGTGCGTCGTGCGCGGTGTCGGCCGCATCCTCGACGACGAGGAGAAGTACTGGTCGGTATTGAGCACCTGAGCCGGTAGGCCGCGACGTGCCGCCGCGTCCTTCGCGAACAGATGCACGCGTCGACTCCGTGCTCGCGGCCGTCTGTGTCGGCATCTCGCTGGCGTGCATCGTGCTGCCGACGGCGATGCGGCAGAACGCCGCCGCCGCGCTGCGCACCACCGTGGTCGCGCCCCTCGCATCCCTCCAGGCGCGCTCGGAGTTGAGCCGGCGCGCGTTCCTCTCCCGCGATGCGTCCGTGCGGGTCGCTGACAGCGTCACCGTGCGTTCGCAGCGGCTGCTGGGGGTGGAGTCGGAGAATGAGCGCCTGCGCCAGCTTCTGGGGCTCGGGGCGGGGCTCAAGTGGGGATTCGTCCCGGCCGAGGTGCTGCAGGGACGCGGATTGGGCGACGAGTTCACGGTGACGCTGTCGGCGGGGCGGGAGGAAGGGGTCGAGATGCTGGCTCCGGTGGTCGCCCCAGAGGGACTCGTGGGGATGGTGGAGCGGGTGGACCGTTCGTTCTCGCTGGCAATCCTCTGGCCCCATCCGGAGTTCCGGGTGAGTGCGATGTCGGCGGACGAGAGCGCGTACGGCATCGTGTCGTCGCATTCGTCCGCGGGCGCGGCGCGGTACCTCCTGGAACTGCGCAGCGTCCCGTTCCGGACGCCGCTCAAGGCGGGGGCGCAGATCGTGAGTTCCGGACTCGGCGGCGTGTACCCGCGCGGCATCCCGATCGGGAGCGTCGTGTCGGAGTTGCGCACGCCTGAGGGGATTACGCGCAGCTACCTGCTGCGCCCGGTCGTGCGCCTGCCCGACGTGACCTCGGTGATGGTCTTGAGGCCGGAGCGGGTGAAGGCGGGGGTGCAGGGCGTGTGGAAGGTGGGCGCGCAGGCGGACTCAGCCACCAAAGGCGTGATGACGGCCGCGGACTCGTTGATGAAAGTCGCCGCGCTCAGGGCGGCGGCGGCGGTGCACGGGGCCGATTCGGTGAGCCAGGCCGCGGCCATCAAAGCCGCCGTCGAAGCCCACTCGCGGGCCACTTCCCTCGTTACCGTGACCAAAACAAGCGCGGGAACCCTTACAACCGCGCAGGTCAGTTGCGTAAACGCGACGCTCGCCGGCGGAACCGCGGCGGT